>JAECRW010000186.1 GCA_016294985.1 Candidatus Sifarchaeum marinoarchaea
TATTTTTCATCTCTTTCGCCTTTCAATTGTTTATTAACAACAGCTTTCATCGTTTGAATGGGAGCTTTCGCCCCAGTCCATAACTCAAATGCTACGGCACCTTGCCATACAAACATGGCTAAGCCAGAAATTGTCTTTGCACCCGCCTTTTTTGCATCTTTCAATAGTTGTGTCTTAAGAGGGTTATAGACTGTGTCAAAAACTGTAATAGTTTCAGGGATAATCTCTCGTTTAAGCAATGTTTGATTTGTATCGGGCCACATTCCAACTGATGTGCAGTTAACAAGAATATCTGCAGTTTGTAATTCTTCTCTCAGAGTTTTTTCGGATAGTTCACGATATCTGGCTTCAACAATCACGCTTTCTAATAACTCGTTACAAAGATCCATCGCTTTTTGTATCGACCTATTTATAATAACTAGTTCTGCCGCTTTTCTTCCTATTGAAAAAGACGCTGCTCGTGCGGCACCACCAGCCCCTAAAATCACAACCTTTTTGTTGGTTGGATCAAATTCGGCTTCTTTTAATGCATTTGTCACGCCTAGTAGATCTGTGTTATAACCTCTGAGAAATCCTTGATTATTTACAATTGTATTGACAGCACCGATGCTTTGGGCTGTTGTGTCAATAAGATCAAGATATTCCATTACAGCACGCTTATGGGGGATAGTGACATTCAATCCTCGGATGTTTAATGCTTTAACCGCAGCTATAACCTGTTTTAGATCGCTTTCAAGGACATCAAATGCTAAGTAGCAAAACTTGTCTTGAATGCCAATTTCTTTGAATGCAGCATTATGCATGATTGGGGAAAGAGAATGTTTGACGGGATGTCCAATTAGTCCACAAAGTTGTGTTTCTGATGTGATCACTATAATAACTCCTGAATCAGTCTCATTTTTTGAAGGTTAATTTGACCGGGCGCTGTAGGTGTACTTAATGATGCGCTGAAATCTCCGTTTTAAACTCCTATTGAATGCTCCAGTGCTTTTCTTCGAGTCTTACTAATTTTCCCATAATTTTGACAGGATCTATGATCTGTAAGAATTGTTCTAGAATCTTTCCCGCATGAGCATCTGTTTTGGGATGAATCATGACTATAATGATACCCAAGTGCTCCTTTCTCGACGGATATAAAAAATCTCTATCATGAGTGATAAGGATGAATCCTTTAGAGGTTGCATAATCTAATAGATCGCTGTTCTTCGCTCCTAAAAGTCCTAAAGTCTTCACTGACTCTACTATAAAGCCTCGCTTTCTGAGTCGTCTTAGAGTCTTATGAGAAACGTCTTCATCCAGAAGAAACTTAAGGGGCGACAAAACGGGATATCTCCTCTCCTTCAACGAACCGTCTCGCAAATGCAATGCAAGCCTTCACATCTTCTTCTTCGATATGGGGATACTCTTCCAGAATTTCTTGGATTGTCAAACCATGCTCCAACATCTCAAGAATGATATACACCGGGATTCGGGTTCCTCGGATGCACGGTTTGCCATGTTGGATCTCTGGATCAATGGAAATTCTTTTTTCAATATCCATTTTCATTAACTCCATTTACCCATACTTTATTTTTTTGAATAAATTCTCTGACTTGTTTCTCCAGTAGTTACGAAGAAATCTCTCACAATCTCATATTGCGCTTTAAAACACTATAAAGATTTCTTTGAATTGAACAATTTCAGTACTTTTTTCTCTCTAAAAGATAGACATTCCTTGTCTATTTTCGTGATTGTTGTAAGCTTTAAGACAGCAAAAAATAAATTACTATATCGCCCAAATATGTTTTTGTAACATCGCGTTGTGTTTCTGTTGTAATCACTTTAATAACTCCTGAATTTGTCTCATTTTTTGAAGACTAATTTGACCCGGCGCTGTTGGTGCCCCTAACGATGCAAATGTGAATTTTGAACCGAATAAAGGACACAATACCCGAGAGATTAAACCATTTTCGCCCATGCAGAACGCTACAATTTCCATGTCTCTTAGATATTTCTTCGCAGCGCTATGTAAACTTAAGACTGTTAGGTTATCTTCAATTTCTTTTGCATAAGTTACTATCTTTGCTACATCTAGATCCAATCTGGATGCGGTATCTATTTTCTTTAAGAGGATATTAGTTGGAGGAGTATCTTGAAATGAATGATATGAGCCGATGATTTTTACTCCGTTCATTTTTGCAAAATCCACTAAATCTTCATTTAAAAAAGGACTACTTAATTCAATGTCAATGAAATCTGGACGCAATCCAATACATTTTGTAAGAATTTCCTCACGTTCTTCTTCGCTTCCCTTAAACTTGCCACCTTCTTCCTTAAGTCTGACTGTAAGAATTATCGGGACTTTAATTTTTTCAAATAGTCTTCCTAATTCACTGTGATCGATTACTTCTAAATAATCAAGACGAAATTCGATAAGATCTGCTTGAAGATCAGATTTTGATGCAAGATCTAATATCTTTGATATGCTATTTTCACCTATAGCAACACAGATCGGCCACATTGAAATCACACAGAGCTGGAGATTACTTTTATTCTTTTTTAGATTTGTTATCTCATAAGATTCTAACTTTCCCGAATTACTTCACATTCTATATGATGCTTAATTCGTATTCTCTTCTCTTAATTTTGTTCTTTGTTTTTTCCCTCATAGGGGGCTTTCTTCGACCAATACTCGTGATAAAGGCTTTTTTTAAATGCTTTGATTATGTCTGAACTCCAAGGTATTAAGTGGAATTTAGACAATTTTATTCTAAGAATGAAATTCAAGCAAATCCTCATACAACTGCTCCAGTTCCTTTTCAGTAAGCTTCTTCTCGTAGTAGCCGACGAATAGCTCGAGTTCCTCATCCCACTTGGCGTATGAGTAGGTGGGTAGATCGGTCAGCTGACCACAAACCTTAGACCAATAATTATATGCTCTCAGTTTTCCAACGCTTACCCGTCCGTTCCCGAAAACGCGTTCCTCAGAACCGTAGTGCGATAGTGCGAAGGGCAGGCATTTATCTCCGAATACGAGCTGTAGAAATTTGGCGAGCGCCCATTTCTCAAATGTCGTCCGAAATGCCTCGTCCTTTTCGCGTTTGTCGGCGACAGCTGGCGACTCCATCCATGTCAGCCAATCTCCGCCATCTG
>JAECRW010000187.1 GCA_016294985.1 Candidatus Sifarchaeum marinoarchaea
AACCACAGTCATAACTACAAAATAGACGATAGAAACAAATACAGCATAGAGACAGGCAAATGCAATACTTGCCTGGCTCCAGAACTTGTCTTTATTAGAAGCATAATTATGAATTGCAACAGTTGTAAGAAGGTAAGCGGGAGCTAAGAATAAAGAAGGCAGCATAAGAGCTATTAAATCCCCAGCAGGTGGTGTGGTAACCTCTGATGGAGTTCTAAAGATTAGTTGAAGAATTGCAACAATGAAAAAGATCGTATTTAGAGTAGCAGCTAATAGAGGTGCATAAAAGCTTAACTGATCAATGGAACTAGAATTAGTATTATTTTCTTCTATCAATATTTGGACGCTCCTAAGTAAAGACCAGTGCTCAGTATAAATATACAAATTTAAAAACTTTATGATAAAAATCAAACAGCTATAGCAAAGGAAAGAATCTTCTTAAAACTCTTAAATAGACATAATTGTTTTTCTCTTTTTTTAGCTATAGAGTGATGTTATGATTTTATAATATTTAAATCTTATAATATTTTAGCGGAGGTCGGATTATGATTGTCAAGCAAGAAAACAAACCAGTGAAAAAAGCTTATGGAGTCGAATTTAAGGCACTTGCGACTGGCGATAGAATAATGTGTACCATTATGAGATTCAAGAAAGGCGGCAAAGTTCCAAAGCATAAACATCCTGCTGAGCAAGTTGGCTATCTGATAAAAGGTAAGTTTAAACTGTGGATTAATGATGAGATGATTGGAATTTTAGAACCTGGAGATAGTTATGTAATCAAAAGTAGTGAATTTCATTCCATGGAAATGCTAGAAGATTCAGAATGGGTAGATATGTTCTCTCCGCCACGGGAGGAATATATGGATAAATAATTTATACCCTTATTGATTAAAAAGTGTCTTAATTCAAAAAACCCTTACGGAAAAGAAAAAGAAAATAGGATTTTAGAAAATACCTAATCAAGTCCCAGTGCTTCTGCTATAATCTCTACTATATCCATCATACGGATATTTGCTTCTTGTTTTTTGATCGCTTCGTTGATATTGTCATAACAACTTGGGCATCCACTTACAATCGCTTCGACGTTTATCAATTTTGCTTGGTCAACCTTCTTTAGTGCCCGTGCCATTGCTAAATCGGCGTCAACACCCTTTACACCGCCGCCACCACCGCAACATAGACAATCTTTTTTGGTATCTGGAAATTCCTTGAATGCTACGCCAGGTATTGCTTGTATCAGTTTACGTGGTTCATCGTACATGCCTACGTGACGGCCAAGTTCACATGGGTCATGATAAGTCACGATTTTGTTCAAGCTACCATTGTTAAATTGAAGTTTTCCTTGATCTAATAGTTCTACCAGAAATTCATTTGCATGTACAACCTCAAAGGGAGGTTTTAGTCCTGTAACATGTGTATAAATGTCCTTAAGTACTCTATAGCAGCCAGCACAGGTGGTTACTACTTTTTCGACACCGAGATTGTTGAAGGCTGAGAAATGATGTTCTGCGTATTCTTTCAACAGTTCACGTCCGCCAGCAAGGTAGTATGGGCTGCCGCAGCACCATTCTTCTTCACCTAGAAGTGTAAAGTCAAGACCTAGGTGATCCATTACTTTTACAAGAGCGGTAGGTATCTGCGCTAAGCGTCCCATGAATGAACCCAGACATCCAATAAAATAGCCAATCTTTGCATTTGTGTTAAGGTGATCTTCGACGACATCTTCGACATCCATCGACCAAAGCGTTCGATCTTCTTGATCCATTTCAAATATATTGTGTTCTTCTTCGAGAGCTTCGATTAACATCATAGATGTTTGTGGGGCAGCTGAACGATTAAACATCTCTTCACGAGCATGTAAAATAATTTCAGTGCATTCCACTCCACTGGGGCAAATCTCAACACAGTGATTACAAATTAAACAAGTGTATTGGCCATTTGTCATCAGTTCGTTAGGGGAAATCTTGCCTTGAAGCATGCCTAATGCCATTTTGATTCTTCCACGCGGACCAATGACCTCCCATCCACGTTCCTCAAGTGTTGGGCAGACCGAATTGCATTTTGCGCATCTCACGCATTTAAGCATTGCCTGAGCCCAATTTTCAATTTTTTCGTGCATGTATTCCACCTCGTACTCTTAAATAGTTCTGTCTGGGATTTTACTTAATATAACTTCTGGATCTTCGTCTAACGCCATTTTTCCTGGATTCATAATATTCTTAGGATCGATTGCCCGTTTAATTGCTTTCATCAAGTCAAGTGCAACATCGCCATGTTCACGTTTCATATACCGCGCGCGTGCAATACCGATTCCATGTTCTCCAGTCACAGTGCCACCTAAATCTAAAGCTTTTAAATTTATCTCTTCAATCAAAGCCTCTAGTTTTGGCCAGTCTTCGGGAACTTCCTTTCGGATCGTGATGGCTGGGTGTAGATTTCCGTCCCCGATGTGCCCAAAAACTACTACTGGAAAATCATACCTTTGACTCGCCTCTCTCAAGAAACGCAACATCTCTGGAATTTTAGTTATTGGAACCGTGATGTCCTCTCCCGCGTAAACGCGAGCATATCCTTCTCTGACACGAACTGAAGCTGCACCTACGAGTGATCTTGCTTCCCATAAACGATTTATTTCTTCTTTTTCTGTTGCCTTCTTTACCTCTATTGCACCGCTTTCCTTACAAATCTCCGCAATTTTATTTATCTTTGGCTCTATTTCGAATGATGACCCTTCTACCTCATAAAGAAGCATTGCTTCAACGTCTGGAAGATTAAGTTCCGGTTTGTATAGATTGATTGCATAGATTGATGATTTGTCTAATATTTCAACGCAGCCCGGGATAATTCCAGCTTTAAACGTGTTAATGACTGCCTTGCCCGCATTTTCAAGCACATCAAATAAAGCCATAGCAATGCCTTCTGCCTCAGGAAGTGGAATCAACCTTAACCAAATCTTGGTAAAGACACCTAATACACCTTCACTTCCTGTGAAGAGTCCAACGAGATTCATTCCAGATGCTGTTTTTAATGCGTTGGATCCCAAGGTCGTTACTCTTCCATCAGGAAGCACAACTTCCATTTTTAAAACATAAGCATCGGTCGTACCATAACTAAC
>JAECRW010000037.1 GCA_016294985.1 Candidatus Sifarchaeum marinoarchaea
AAATTCTTTCTAAAACCAAAAGGACGGATTCTTATCACGTTTTCATCTATGGGTGATTTAGAAGAGCTTCATGCGGCATTTATTCGACTTGATTTTTCTGTAAAAAACAAAGAAGAGAAAGGTTTATTTTTCGAGAAAATACATGTGTTCGAACTTAAAGAGCGTACATGATTTTTCTATAAATTCTAATAGCTCGTGGTTTTATGAGACCAATTCTCAGAGCGGCTTTATTGATAATTATCGGTCTAAGTCTAGTCTACCTTCTTGTTATACTTGTTGGAGGGCGTGAAGTCTTCATTCTACTTGTTAGTGCGAATGTTAAATACGTTATGTATGCATTTTGCCTTTTTATCTTCAGCCTTCTTATAAAGGCCCTTACGTGGTACATTCCTCAAAAGGCAAAATATCCACAACTTTCATTACCAACTACATTTCCGGTATGGGCATTTGGATATGCTTTAAGTACAGCATTGCCAGGAAAGACTGGAGAAATTGTGAGATTAGAAGTACATCGAAGATACCAGGATGTTGCAGTAGGTGATTCTGCTAGCATTATTCTCTTTACGAGAATCTATGATATGTTATTTTTAATCACATTTAGTGCTCTTGGAGTCCTCGTGGTTATGCAACAATATTTTCTATCACTAAATACCGTATATTTCACTATCTTCATCTTTTCTTTACTCTGTTTTGTGATAATTTTTGCGGTACTTGTTGCATGGAAAAGATCTGTTGGCGAGTTCCTTTTAAAAACTCTCCAAGCACTCTTACGGAAAATGCCATCACGTATGCAGCGTATAACTGAACGTATTAATAGATTTGCAGTTAATGAACTCGATAATTTCTATGAAAGCGTTGAGTTGTATAAAACTCTCAAATACCCCTTATTTGCGATTCCATTACTAACTTCTTTACGCTGGCTTATTGAATTATTCGCAACAATTCTAATATTCCGCAGTATAGGGGCAAGTGTATCCATATGGATCATTGCATTAGCGATCTCTGTCTCTATATTTGTAGGAATTGCAACAGCGATGCCAGCGTCCATTGGAACAGGAACGATCGCTGGTTTTGCGATATACCGTGTACTTGGTATAGCCGATGATATCGCCGTAGCTGGAACATTAATTGGTTTATTTCTAGGACCTGGCATTACCATCATTTTTGGAATCGCCAGTCTAATCTTTCTTGAGTTGAGGCAATGGAGCAAACCTAAAAATCTTGAAAATAATTATTCACCTTAGATCATTAAAGATAATTTAGTGTTGTACTCTCTTAAAATAGATTTTAATTAACTAGAACGGTTTTTAAATTGAGCTATTATGTTTTTCACCATTTCTGGATCCATTTCTAGAAAAATAATCTTTTTCGTACTTTTCGCACCCGATATAATGGTAATGCGGTCCAGTGAGACATTAAACAATTTACTTAATTCACGCAAGAGTTCTTTATTTGCTTTATTTGCCTTGGGAGGCGATTTTATTTTTGCAAAAATAGTATTTCCCTCAACATGGGTTGGTACTTTTGTTTTTCTTGCCTGAGCCTTTACAACGATCTCTATGTAAATCCCTTGAGTTTCATCTATAGCCATGTGCACACACTTTCTCTGAATAAATCTTTCTGTAACCGTTTAAAGGTTTTTTTATCATTCATTAAGCATTGGATCATATCTTCCTAGTATTATAAAAGAAGGTCATAAAAAAATTCACATATAAAAACGCGCGCCCCCACTGGAATCGTAAACTTTAAGTAAAACGATGACGTGGACCCCTTGAACTAAACGCTATATTTGTAAACTGGACGTTTAGGAGGCGTTATTAAACAATGAGCGTGGAAGCGTATGCAAATAATTTACTTAATAGTGGTGCTGTAGGTGCAGTAGCCATAGTTGCGTGGAATGGTGGAATGTGGTTCAAGACAAATAATTGGGAACCATCTGGTCCAGACCTTGTGAACGCATTCACTAACAAACAATCTGTAGTTGTTCAGAATGTCAAATATGCATTGATGCAGGCTACTGAGGATAGATATGTAGCGAAAAACATTCAAGGTAGCGGCGCACTAGTCATGGCAATGGTGCCCCCAAATAAAGGATTGGTGGTTGCATGGGCACCTCCTACCCAGGAAGTGACCCTTGCATATACTGAAGTGGCAAAAGCAGCAGCATCCATTTCTAAAATAATATAGCTGCGATTAATACTATGAATACAACAATGCCTATCAGCATCAACGCCCGTTTTTTCATATTACAATATCCCTGTTAATCATACTGCAATGTTGGACGAATTTTTATTTTATGTAATACATATTTTAATAAAACCTTCAGGATACGCATTCCGTATCTCGTGGGACTTAGATACGAGATCTCTTCCCCATAATATGTAGTTATAGGTATCTCCTTAATTTTGAGTCCTTTTTCTTTACATTGAATTAAGATTTCACTATCAAACACATATTTTTCGGAGTTTAGGTGAAAGTTAATTTGTTGTAAAGCCTTACGAGAAAACGCACGATACCCCGTATGGTACTCACTAATTCGTGGTTTAATTCCAACAATTAGATTTTCGAACCGGGTAAGAAATCGATTCCCTAAATATTTGGAAATTGGCATACCTCTATGGATCATCTCCCCTCCAAGTGCCCGTGAACCTAAAACAGCATCTGCCTCCTCCTTTAGCAGCGGTTGAAGTATGCTAGGTAATTCTTCCGGTGGATATTGACCATCTGCATGAACGAGAACGGCAATGTCTCCTCCACGCTTTAAAACTTCTGAATAAAGTGTTTTTTGGGAGCCTCCGTAACCTCTATTCGGTGAATGTTGCAATATTACAACCGGTTTTCCACTTTTTTTCGTATATTCCTCCCCTAACGTCTTTGCGACTTTATAAGTATCATCTAAACTTCCATCATCAACAAGAATTATTTCATCAAAATATTCCTCTACCTTTTCAAGGCGTTTAAAGACCGATGGTAGGGTATCTGCTGCTTTATAGGCTGGAATTGTTATGATGACCTTTTTTCGCATAGTATCACTGTTTTCAAAAATTATTCTTTAAAAAACGGTTCCCTCAAGGCGATAGCCTGCAGAAAAACTTGATATAATTCTTCATCAGAGGCGTCCTCTCTAAGGGGTTTAAGGATATCTACTAAATTATCTTCCCTCATTAGACACGGTTTTAAATGTCCATCGCTTGTGACGCGCAATCGGTTACAATTCGCACAAAATGCACTGTTATGCATCGGACGGACTACTTCGATAACTGTTCCGTTGTTTAGATGGTACCTTTTTCGTTGTTGCATTTTTCTGATCTCTACATGCTCTGCAATTCCTTGTAGTACTTCTTCAATAGGACTCGGATCTACATGATATTTTTTGAAAAAATCATCATTGATTTCATTGAAAGTCATTAGTTCTATAAACTGGAGGATAACACCTGTTTTCATCGCTAAGTCTATAAAATCTTTAACATCTGCGTCGTTGATACCTTTTAATAGAACTGTATTTGTTTTAATCGGGTTAAAGTCCGAATTAAGAGCAATATCAATGCCTTCTAATACCTTATGTAATACATTTTTTTGAGTGATGTTAAAATATGCTTGTGGGTTTAGCGTGTCTAAACTGACATTAATTCGTTTTAGACCAGCATGCTTTAATCTATTACATGTTTCTTGATCAAGAAGCAATCCATTGGTAACCATAGAGACTTCATCTATTCCATCTAGTTTAGAGAGTTTTGTTATGATCTCAAAAACATCAGATCTTAAAAGTGGTTCACCGCCTGTTATTTTAACACGTTTTATACCTACTCGTCTACCAACTGAAACAATCCGTTGAATTTCATCTGCAGTCATTTCTCTCTGAACTGAGTTAGACCTTTCATGATGTCCTTCATGATGACAATATATGCAGTTCAAATTGCAACGCTGTGTAATTGAGATCCGAATATCTACTATTGGTCTGCCATATCCGTCTATGATCTCCATGCAGTTCCTCCGCTCGATGAATAACAGATAAATGTCTTTCTCTTAATTTTTAAAGATTGTCAAATGCTATTATATGAGATTTTTCTTCATATAGAATGCGCTAGTCTTATACAGTACCAACAAATCTTATCTAATATAACTAACTGTAGTTACTTTAATAGCAGGCTTCAGTTCTCCGCTGAAAACCGAAGCGGTGATTTGTCTTTTACGGGTTCCCTCACCAACTGACACAGCTGGGGTGAGTTCATCCCCGCTTATGGGTCTACTGTTCAAGAAAGACTCCCCTGTGCATGAAGTCTTCCGACCCGTCGAACTCACACTCCTGGCGGCGTATTTCCCCTCCAAGAGCGGCTTTATCAACCACTGGTCGAGTCCGACCTCATCTACTAGTGAACAGATGAGTTTGAAGCCAATATATTTCTTGAAACTCAAGAGTTTTTCCTGAAACTACTATCGAAATAACAGTCGTGTATCGCTGCGTTCCTCGCGAGTTTCATCAACAATAGTGCTGCTACAGCATATTTAAAGGTTGGGGACCGTCGTGAAAGTGACTACACACCGTCCGTTAATGTGGTTGACTAGTCATTGGTGTGAATTTGTAGCGATAAATATAGCTATGTTACTATCTTGATTCAACTGTTATAACGCTACAAATAATTGATAGGATCACTTTTGTATGTTTATATTTCGGCTAAGTGCATGTTTATTTAGGGAATCTAGCACACTGTCATTAGTGGGGCTCACATGAATTCCGAATAAAATTATTTAATTATCCCCTAGTTTGCACTTAAAACCAATAAACAACATAGTTCGACTTATTTAGTATATTCTCCTATTTCATTGATTATAAGCTGTAATATACACCTAAATGATACTAGTATTAATATGCCTAGTAATGAAGTAAGAATGACTTTGAGAGAGGGATTTTTATGGAATTTGATCCCCGTGCCATTGTCATTCGATTAAATGCGATAGGAAATGCCATAGATGAACTAACCAATAATATACATACTAAAAATACAGAAAAAACAATGCAGAACTGTGATATTTTACTTCATTTAATAGATATCTTCTGGGAATATTATACGTTAAATGCCCGGTCTTTTCCTGAAGAGGTATATACACATTTCAAAAGATCTATTGTACAACTGCTCGAAGAAATGTATATTGGACTTGCTGCATTTCAAAATTCAACCTTATCCTCTGAAACCACCTCATCCTTACTTAACAAATATAATACAGCCTTTCAAAGCACACAAGAACAGTTATTTCTTAATAAAGCTTTTAGTTCCATTGCAGATCTTGAATATCCACGTAAGTTTGACCCTAGAGTAAAAAGCGATCGAATTATGGCTTTGTTGGAGAGTTACTGCTCTAAAAAAGGTGACTGTCCATATCATGCGCCTGAGACGAAATCTAAATGTTTGCTTGAACCAAGAGTTATTAAAGTCATTGACTGCGAAGGCAGATGCTTTGTTAATGGTCTTTGTTGCCAAATGATAGCTGAAAATGTGAAGACAATCAGTAAGGAAGCCTAAGTAAGTTATATTTTTGGTATATCAACACCATTTTGTTGTTTTGAAATCCTGTAGAACTTGAATGAATGTATTTGTTGGAACATCTCTTGAAACTAAGACTTCAGATCCAATTGCTGAATTTGGTCCAATTTTCACTCCAGGCATAAAACTGACATTGATTCCAGTCTTCACATTATCACCCATGAATATTCCTAACTTTTTTCGTCCACTATCAACACGTTTTCCCTTAATTGTAACTTTTATCGTCTTGTTATCTAATCGTAAATTCGCAACTTTTGTTCCTGCACCAAAATTACAGTTCTCATCGACTATTGAATCACCAACATAAGAAAGATGTCCGATACGGGTATGATCAAGAACTATGCTGTTTTTAATTTCCACTGCATTACCTATTTTCACATCGTTTCCAATGTAAGTATATGGGCGGATGTAATTATTTGGCCCTATTGCAGAGTTCATGCCAATAAGCACAGGGCCCTGAATATAAGCACCAGCACGAATTACTGAATTCTTCCCAACGCCAACAGGACCATTTAAAGTAGCTCCTTCCTCAACCTCTCCTTCAATAGTCAATTTCGACTCTTTTAGAACATGTTCATTTATGGTAAGTAGATCCCAGGGTGATCCACACTCGATCCACCATTGAGAAAGTGTGTGTCCATAGAAAGAAACCCCATTATTAATTAATAGTTGAATTGAATCTGTGAGTTCATACTCGTCTCGAGAAGATATGGGAGTCTCTTGAACTGCATTAAAGACCTCAGGAGGAAGGATATAAATGCCGGCATTAGCTAGATTACTTGGTGCATTTTCTGCATCCGGTTTTTCAACTATCTTCTTAATACGACCATCATTACTCAAATCTACAATCCCAAAATTTGAAGGATCTAAAACCTGTGTTAAAGAAAAGATTGATGCGCATTTCCGGTCGTGGGCATTGAGCACCTCTTCGAAATTCTTTTCGCTTGTGATTATGTCTCCGTTTACCAGCATGAACGTTTCATCTATAAACTCTTCCACAAATTTTAAGGCGTGTGCAGTGCCTTTCTGCTCATCTTGTTCAACAAGAGTAATTTCCAAATCTTGAAGTGATTGCTGGGATGCATTTTCAAAATAAGTCTGCATCTTAGTTTTCATATGTCCTATCACAACAATGATTTCTGTTATCCCACAATTTTTAAGCGCCATGATTGTGTGCTCAATGAGCGGTTTTCCACCTACTGGAAAGAGCGGTTTTGGTCTTGAGAGAGTAAAGGGATCCATACGCGTGCCCTTTCCAGCTGCAATTATAACTACTTTCACATACATACCTCAATAAAGACGGTTGCGTCTCTTATGGTGTCTCTGACAATGAATAAACACATAATAAAGATTTATGATTAATGCGCAAGAAGACCCCTCAACGTGTTGGGTGGTAGTTCACGAGAGTTTATGATACACTAATCCAGTACTAATAATAAGTATAAAGCCAATAATGGCAAGAACGCCAGATAAACCTATCAAAAGCTTTGAAGTGTAGTCCTGCTTAAATTGATATTCTGTGGTAGTGAAAAATATAGCAAGGCCACAACCTAAGATGATCAATGTAAATCCAATATTCACTTGGAAGAAATCATTACTAATTGTTTCTATCTGTTCTGGTTCTGCTTTGAACAATGTGACTAATGAAAAAAATAAACCATAGATTACAAATGATGCTAAAAATAAAATGGGCAACCAATTCTCCTTTTTATCTTCTGCAAGCTTATCTAAATAAGAGTATTTCGTTATAAATAGTGTAACTCCTAGAGAAACGATTATTAAAATCACAATTCCTAGATAGGGACTTTGAATCCCAGAAAACATAATTCTCTCCTCGACTATTTAAGAGAACAATATTGGCATTTTTATATGTTAAGAAGCATGAATCTTTCAGGCTTTTTATCATATTGATGACCATTGCATTCAAAAAGGAATATTAATATTTTACGCAAATACTATAAAAAACTCCTAAAAGCGCCGATTTGTATTAGAAAAAATTGCAAATTGTGGCTGTATGAGGATATCGGCCGAAATTAGGGGCATACAACATGGTAGGGCTACTTTATTTCCAAGAAAGCGCGCTTTGTCTTTCCACCCTTCTTATGCTTATCCCATGGATACTACTTTTAGATCGTATTGAGAAATTTAGAGAAACCAAAGTATATATCCTTCTTCTTTTCGGACTTCTTACACGGCTTGTTTATGCACCCTTCTTTGCCCATACTTACGATATTCAAGTAGTTCATCAGGCGGTAGACATATTATTACAGGGGCAATCACCGTATGGAAGAGGGGACATAAAATATCTACCAATATTCTACTATACAGAAGCACTAGTGGTCCTACTAGCGGGAAAGGGTATTTTTTACTTTAAATTACCGATTATATTTTCTGAGATAATTTTGGGCTTTCTGATTTACAAAATGAGTATTGAATACACTCATAATGAGCGTCTGGCTTATTACACAAGTGCACTTTTTCTGTTAAATCCGTGGATGTATTTTCAGACAGTCATTTTCGGACATTTTGATTCGATTCCCACTATGTTCATGGTACTAGCAATTTATCTTCTCATCAAAGAAAGGGGAAGATTCAGTGCATTATCACTTGGTATCGGTGTAATGTACAAGTTATTCCCGATTGTGCTTCTCCCAATAATAGTTCTATATCTCATAAGACAGAAGGAACAAAGATGGCAACGTATTATAGAGTATATCGCCATAGTAACAATATTTTGTATTTTTATTTCTTTACCATACCTAATATTATCTTATGACGCCTATACTTCTGTCCTGCTAGCCGTAGGGGGCACAAGAGGCCTTTCAATTTATAGAATTCTATTTTATTTTGTCTCAAGAACAGGCATTTCTATAAAGGAACGTTCTGTCATAAGGGTAATTCAGGGAGTGGGATGGCTAATTACCTTGCTAATTTTCGTAAAGAGAGAGATCATCAATGTAAAGTTTGGCCTGCTTGAAGAATCAACATTTTTCTTACTTGTATTCATGCTATTAAATAGATACATGAGTGAACAATATATCGTCTGGACAATCCCTCTTCTTATTTTGTATTTTCTCGGAAGACCTGTGGGTCCTCAATTAGGTGATATGGTGTTATATTATTGTTATACATGCGCAGTCTTTTTCTATAGAGTTGTAAAGTGGAGTGTGTGGTTTTCCTTATATGACGACTATGGCTTCGTCTTCTTTAGCACATTTGCACTAAGCATACTTTTCTACCATTTCATCGGTTGGCTTATCGCCATACGTTTCTTCCGTAAGAATCTCCCACAGGAGATCACTCAATCATTTGAAGGAATATTGATGAAGTTGACGAAATGGGCGCGTCATGATGAGAAAGGAACTGATCGTGTAGGTTTGAGATCCTATATGACGATATCATCGCTACAGGTTGATTTCAGTGTTTTATGTGCAGCTATCGTTATAGGAATGATGACAGCTATGTTTATCTTCCAAGGAAGAACTGATATTTCATTTGAATCGTTCCTTCTCCCGGTAACTCTACTTTCAGTCCTCATTGCGGCCCTATTCGGTTCAGGGATGCTTATATCGGGAATAAGAACAAGTAATGCGATCTATACGTTCATTAACTTTTGGATAATCTATATATTCGAGGTGGGAATTTATTTTCACACAGATCTTCTCACAATCTTAGCGAGGGCACTTCTTATTGCTTTAGCGAGTTCAATAGGCTATATTCTAGTTTCTTTCATAGCAAAATTTAGACGTACGGAAACGCTAAATGACATTTTTAGATGAATCATTCTAATCCTCGCTTTCAAAGAAAGGTACAGTTACAGATAACCCAAAAACATGCCAGAAAATTTCTTAATTAAGTGGATACATCAAATAGAAAACCATGAAAACTCTTAGAAATTGAGTTCTTTGTGTCTTCTTCTTGTTACGATAAATAAAATTTTAAGAGTTAATTCCTAGTTTTTACGTACGTGAGTTGATGATAGTCAACTATCACTCTCTTTTGGTAGGGTCTCCTTCGGTGGTTTAAGATGAATTATGTTATTGGATCATCTGGTAAAGGTGGAACAGGAAAATCGAGTTTTATGGCATTAAGTTTGAAGGTATTACTCGACCAAGGTAAAAAACACATTTTAATGGTTGATGCAGATCCTGACTCAAATATACCAGATTTGCTGGACACACCAGTTCAAAAAACAGTAGGCGACGTTTGTTGTGATTTAATGGACAGAATGTCCCAGTTGCCTCCCGACTTTAACAAAAAATCCCATATAGAATCACAATTGTTTGAGGTCTTGTACGAAGGTGATGCTTTTGATTTGTTAGTTATGGGGGCATTAGAGCGAGAAGGATGTTTCTGTTATATCAATACCGCACTAACGAGTATTCTTGACAACTACATTGGAAATTATGAATATACACTAATGGACATGCCTGCAGGCTTGGAACACATTGCACGAAGAACCGACCGCAATGTCGACCATTTATACGTTATAACCGATGCTTCAAAGATGGGTCTCCTAACAGCGCTTAGAATCAAAGAACTCTCGCAAAAATTGAAGATTGAGTTTAGAAAGGTCTATCTCGTAGCGAATCGCATCACAGAGTCAGCACAAGAGTACATTCAACAATATGCCGAAAAAAATGGTTTAAATCTTATGGGCTTTATTCCTACTGATCCACTAGTTCAAGAATACAATCTTGTTGGTAGATCTCTTTTAGAACTCCCTAAAGATTCTTCAGCCTACCAAGCTGTAAGTGAAATACTTACTAAAACCATTTTGTAATCAACCTAGGCAATATAATGGGCAGAACTCAAATGCTGGGTTATCTTCGCTTATGATCCCAGTCTTTTTGTTTTGTGAAGTATCGTGAAAACATTGTGAAACATATATCTGGTAAGTCCTTTTCCAAGTTATTCAGCGTAATATAACGTAATATATGATTAATTGTAAAGATTCCTACAAATTCAGCATGGACGCTACTAATTTTTTTCGCGAGATTGTCACCAGAGAAGGCAATATCTAAACCTTTTTTTGTATCCCAAGTAATCTCGGTAAATATGTTCGGAAACACTTCTCGTATAATCGCCCATCCATCAGGCGTTTTCTGTACCTTAGCGCCCAGAAAAGTGGATACTTTTTCTTTATCTGCGTCTTTTAAAAAAATAAAGGGCTCACTTCTTTGTGTTAAGACTTTTTCCATCATTTTTGATTTCATATTATAATTCTTGTCGAACGGTTCTTCTTTCTTAATCATCAACTCAATAAAATCCATTAAAATATCAACATATGCTACAAAGTCTTCACCAGGAACTAAATGAACTCGCTCGCCCGAAAAATAGTATTTCAACTCTGCTTCCATCTCGTCACCAAATTCATCGCCAAAGAAAGAATAAGAAATGTGGATATTTACCTGAGGAAATATTTCAAAAGTAATTGTCCAATCTTCACCGAGACCAATGTTGTCCATTGTTCCTCCGAGATCATTAACTACTAAATCCTTCAATTTATCTATTTCCAACTCTTTGAATAAAGGATATTTTGTATTACTTATCTCTTGTAATTCTTTTTCATGAGGTCCTCTGACACCAATAGCATCTATTTGACCTACATTCCATAATTTTCTTTTTTTTTCCATATTTAAACCTCAAATCAAATCTAAAGGCTTATTTGAGTGTTAAGATGATCGATAAACTACCGCGATTTATAATAACGGACAACCTATGAAAATACATATTGTAACAGTGCTAAGCTTACAGCAGTAAGAGCGATCACTATCTCAATTATGATAAGGGTCTCTACCAGTCGCTTCTCAGTCATTGGTGTGAATTTTAAGAGCATATGAGCAACTGCAGGATATTTTGGTGGATCAAGGGTACCATTAGCTCTTATTTTCGTATCACCATATCGTTTACGCCCTTGAAATCTCACTGTAGCCTTCATGAAAAAATCAATAATGTGCGGAATGAACAAAATAACAAGATAGAACGTTAGTTGACTAACGAGAGCAACACAAGCTAATACCGTGCCTATTGTTAATGTCAGGGTATCCCCAGGAAAAGTCTTACTAGGATACCAGTTGTAAAAAAGAAAACCAACTAATGCGCCTGTAAAAGGGAGTAGGATCGTTAAAAACGATATACCTTCTGTTATTATGAGGATTGCAGCTAAAGCTGATGATGTAATGACTCCAAGGCTAGCCTCAAGCCCGTTAAACCCAGCGAGCATGTTCGTTAAATTTGAAGAGACCACGACAGCAAACACGATAAGAATAAGGAAAAGCCAACCTATATCCACGGTTCCTAGAACAGGTAATGTTAATTTTGTGTCATGGAGAACAAAATAGAGCGGAATACTTGCAAGGGCACAAAAAATTGTTTTATGAAGTTGTTTAATTGTTTTTAAATCATCGAAGATGCCTATCAATGTAATGATGGAAATTGTGACCAATATGGCAATTAACTGGAGTACATTTAGCAAATCGAAGAAGAGAATGGGGATGAAAAGACTTGCAAAAATTGCTATAACTGGTGCAATCCCGCCAAAGGTCGGTACCTCTGATAGCTCACTTTTATGTACGTCTCTGCTGGTAT
>JAECRW010000188.1 GCA_016294985.1 Candidatus Sifarchaeum marinoarchaea
CGGATAATCACAATTGGTAGGTCGTGTTCGTGAAATAGTGTAAAACATAATCTATCAGCAGCCAATTTTGAGACGGCATACGTTGAATGAGGATTCAGAGGATGTTTTTCGTCGATTGGGATGTATTGAGCGGTCCCATATACTTCTGAGGTTGAAACATGGCAAATCATCTTAATGTCTGCTAGTTCAGTCATCGTTGCCATAAGTACATTTAACGTGCCTGTCACATTAACTTCAAAGGTCATTCTAGGGTAGGCATAGGACGCGGGGATGAAGGGAAAGGCTGCTAAATTAAAAATCAACTCTTGATCCTTGACTAGTTCCTTAACTAATTCCTGGTCACGTATATCGCCTCGGACAATACGTACCCTTTGTAATTCAGCAAGGTTAGCGTCAGCCCCCGAGGAAAAATTATCAAGAACTGTAACGAGGGCACCAAGTTCATGTAACTGCCTTACCAATTCCGAGCCAATAAAACCAGCTCCGCCAGTTACCAGAATAGGTGTGTCTTCATAACGATGCAAACTTAAGTCACCTTCACCATCAGCCATATATTATATACAACCGAAACATTATGGAAAAGGCCGGTCATTTTTTTTAAGAGTATCGGTGATAAGAGAGAGTGATTTAAAGGCAAAGGAATTAAAAGGTTATCATAAAAGGTCAATTCGCACTTTTAGTGCTGTTAAGAAGTATCTTAGCACATATCTGATACTAAATGTCTTTGACGCACCAGATTCTCGGAATTGGTACACATAGGGATACTCAATCATTTTAAAGCCTTTTTTTCTAGCTTTTCCGAGTAACTCTATATCATAATCTCCATCAGGAGTCTTGAAATCAACTCTGTCAAATACATATCTCTTTATAGCATGATAACCGCCAGTTGCATCGCTGACAGGAATGTTTACAACAAGTTTAACAAAGAAATTTACAATGCGACTTGCAAGGACTCTAATTCGTGGTGCAATCATTCCTCCATTAGGCGCATATCTTGAGGCAATCACGATATCCGCATATTTTGTCCGCTCAATGAGTTGTGGAATTAATGCAGGGGGATGTGAAAAATCACAATCCATAAAAATTATAGTATCCTTTGCAGTATGCTTTATTCCATCTTTTACTGCACTGCCAACACCCATTGGTTGTGGGCGGTGAATCACTTTGATATTTCCATACTCTTCAGCAAGTTTTCGCGCTATTATGACAGTTCCATCGGGGCTATTATCGTCCACTACGATAATTTCCCCATCAATATTATGGGTATCGAATATTTCCTCAAGGATCTTGATCAATCTTCCAATGTTTTCACGTTCATTAAATGTTGGAAGAACCACTGATGCCTGCAAAGTGAGTTCACCTAAATTATCTTCGAATAAACACAATAAATTCATGTTATAGGTATATCATAAGTTTAAATGAAGTTTAATACTGATCTGTTTTGTCGATAATTCGCAAGAAAACCATCCTACTTGTTGGGTGGTAGCTCACTATAGAGATATTTTCTTCTTAAAAACAAGATCTTAGCCCCCGCTGAAAGGTTAACAATTATTTCAATTACTCGCGTAAGTAATGCAAAAGCTAATGCCCTTTCGAATGAAACCCCATAAAGGATAATTATGCCAGTTAATCCAGCCTCCATGAATCCTAATCCTCCAATTGTGATTGGGACGAGTGTCAGCAGTGAGGCAAGTGGTTGCATAAAAAGAAAGGTAAGAAAAGGTAATGGCAAACCTAATGAGAGCCCTAAAGCGTAAAAGCAAATTCCCCATAAAAACCAAGAACACAAAGAGAGTACAATAATAAGAAACAATACGCTTCGAGTATTTAGCGTGCTCTCTCGAAATATTTGAAGCATATTTAATAGCCTTTTTCCAAAGGTCCAGCGTCCTAGAAACGATTCGATTTGTTGAGGGCGGACACCATATAATACCAAAAATAACAGGACTGCAATAAATAGCCCAAATGCAACGACAATTAGCATAGCCCTCACTGTTTCTATTCCAATCGATAATGTCAATGAAAGGTAGACTATTGCCAAAGATGTAGCGAGTGCTTTTATGAAGAAGTCCACTGAATAAATGTACGTTACAGAATGAAGACCATGAGAAAGACGTATATTTTTGTCCTCTTTTAAGAAATACGCGATTGATAAATACCCACTTTTTCCTGGGGTAGCATCACTAATGAGAATTCCTGCCATATGAATCCAGAAAACCTTCAAGATTGAAATACTCCCATATCCTTGACCCTGAAGTATCACCTTAAGTCGATAGGCTTGGACGAGATTAATTATTATATAAGACATCACAGCACAACTAAAAAATCTCAGATCTGTCCTCTTAATCACGCTAAATAATTCAAAAACATTCGATTGAAAAATAATAAAGATTATTACAGCGAAACCTATTACTAGCGGCAAGGCTTTTTTTAAAATAACGAACTTGTCTATTATAAATGCCTCCTATAATTAAGCAAAAATGGGTTTGATTCCAAGATATAAATTTATATAAGAATAAAAGTGTTTCGTGCGCTAGTTAGTAGAGGAATTTTCATCAATGTTTTCTTAAAAACAACTAATGAAATAATGCGAGCAATTCGTAGGTGACATTTATAAATCTGCTATAAAAAGTGGTTATAGCTCGTCTCTCTATGTTGGAGAATCTCGCCAAGAAAATAAGAGGGTAAGATTTGAAAAGAGATATCTTTCGTTTACCTGCAAGCATTTTCACCACTTATAATAGTTTGCTCCTCCTCTCTATTATAATTGGTAAGGGATACTGCAACTCAGTATGTATTCCAAGATGAAAGGCTTCTTACATTAGAGGAGCAAAAAACAATCGCAGAATACATCATGTTAAGAACATCTCCAGAAGAACTTGTATTTGTCCCAAAGCCCGGTATCCTCCTTCTCTCACAAAGAGAGAGCCCATCGAAAGGTTTTTACTTTTTCGACAGAGGACCTTTAATACTAATTTCTGGAGAAGCCGCTAATCCGTCAATCTTAGAAGAAAAAAAAGTAAGATATTCTGTACTAACCGATGATTTCTTTTATCGTCAATCCTATGCTGAGGGTGCGGAGTACATTTTGAATTATTACC
>JAECRW010000189.1 GCA_016294985.1 Candidatus Sifarchaeum marinoarchaea
ACTAATTACTCTAGCTCCTCACGGAACAAGCCCCTACCCTTTAGGGAGGGGTAATTGACTTTCCGCACTTTGGTTTTTGGCTCCTCCACATATCCAAACAGGATAGTGCGGTTATCAGTGCCTTTTGATTGCTTATGATAAAGCCGAGTTTCCTGGGGGGCTGCCTTAATATTTATGGGAAATACATGAGGTACTACTCTTTGCATAAGCTCAAGGATTAAGTTGATGTCAAAACCTCGTTTTTCGTATTGCTTGAGTAGACGAAACATGAAATCAGTGCGAGTTAATTGCTTCTGGACGGCGTGTAGTTCATCGAGGATCGTCTTGATGTCAAGTGCAGTAATGAAAACAGCATCCTTAAACGGTTGGACTCTTCGAAGGTAATCCCCGTCGGGTTTGTAGTAAGCGACAGTAACCGCATCAAATAACAATGATGCACAGCCCCTTGTATATGGTTAATTCCTCTTAGGTGATCATTTACTATAAAACCTAGGAGAGGTGCCCATTTGGAGATAGTGCAAATGAAAATAGTATTTATTAGGTAAAATCTGCCGATAAAAATGAAATAAGCATTAAATAAACGAGACAAAACTCTTGAGTTGTTTTTGCCGATAAAACGTGATTTTACGACAAAATATCACATTAAAGTGACAAATAGTTCGGAATAACTGATTCTGTGTCACTAAAGCAGGTTTAAGAAAAATAAAGCAATAAAACGAAGATCCTCTCTTTCTTCTATTAATTTCTCAAAACCAATTTTCCATCAAAAAAATTGTGAAAAAAAGGAGATGGGATCCATAAGAAACTCAATAAGAGAAATAGGAATCGGCATACAAATAACAAGTATTGCGTAAGCTGCTATCGCGATTATTTTACGTTTATTGCTGATAGCTGAGACATCATCTAATGGCCCCGGGTGACGGGCTCTCATGAAAAACAGCAGCACTAAAACGATGATTATAGCTGAAGCTATACTGAAAAATGCTAAAATAACAAATACGAGAATGAGTGAAACTATTCCAACATATCTGTGTCCTTTTTCTCCGAATAATGAGCGAGAAACATGTCCTCCATCTAATTGTGTTATCGGAAATAAGTTTAGAGCTGTAATATACATGCCAACCCAGCCAGCAAATGCTACCGGGTGGAGTACCAATACTGCTCCAGAAGGTATAACAAGCAGTCCAATTGATGCTAACAGATTTATAAGTATAGTAAATAGAAAAGGCTCGGGGAGTGATATAAATCCTTCTCCTTGCTCAATAAGAGATTGAATCGTTTCTGGCATGAGAAAAGGCGAAAGAAGAATCCCAAATACTGTTACGATAATAGTAACAATAAATCCAAATAAAGGACCGAAGACGCCTACATCGAACAATTCATCTCTATTTAGGTGAAGTTCCCGCAGTGAAATGAACGCTCCAAAGGTGCCGAACGGTGGAATGCTCGGAATAAAATATGGAAGCGACGCGTCAATATCATACCATCTAGATAGGAAAAAATGCCCCATCTCATGCATGCCGATTATTCCCATTACAGCTACTACAAACAAGGATGTTTCGAAGATAAGATTGGCATCTGGCCTAAGTGTTAGTAAGGCGATTGCATGAAGATATCCTGCAAATGATACTGTGATAATTGTCGCAATCAGTAGAAGAAGATTTTTTGTAGGAAAACCTGTTTTTCGTTCATCTAGGTTGAAAAAACTTAGAACTAATAGAGGGTCATAGGAGGGATACTTTCGAAGATGAGGAGTAAGACCGAGGGGAGCAACTTCCTCCTTAAGCGCTTTCATGCTTTCTTTTGTATCTGTAGCTTCAACAATAAAAGTGGGCATGAATTCGTGAAAAGCATTACTAATAATGAAGTGTCTTTCAACATAGGTCCTCAACTCGTCGAGGAACGAAGGTTCATCATCAATTCCCTCAAAGTCATCAAACGAAATCTCATCCATTGTTGTACCTCACTTGGGGTTCATCAACAACTCTACAGTGTTTAAATATTTTTGGATTTATACTAAACCCCCCCAAAGGAAGTATGCGAAATGGTTTAATATTCGACAAGCTACAAAATTAGATTAGTTAAGAATGCAAAGGTAAGTACAATGGGACATATACGTGTTCGTCCGTTCAGCCCACAGGATTTACAAAGAGTAATCTGGATCAATCGTAACTGTCTACCAGAAAACTATCCGGGACTTTTTTTTATGAGTATCTACGAAAGTTTTCCAAAAACCTTTATTGTAGCTGAAGATGAAGAAAAAGAAGAAATCATAGGTTATGTAATGGGACGTGTTGAAAGAGGCTTTTCGACTCTTAAGAGCTATAAATTAACAAAAAAAGGACATATTGTTTCAATAGCAGTTATTGATGAATACAGACGAAGAGGTATAGCATCCCATCTGTTAAAAGAAGCATTAGAAGGTTTTAGAGAGTATGATGCCACAGAGAGTTTTTTAGAAGTAAGAAAAACTAATATCGAAGCAATAAACTTATATGAAAAATTAGGGTACGTGGTAAAAAAGGGACTTCCAGGATACTATCGCGATGGGGAAGATGCGCTTTTGTTTACACGTCCTCTTTGAGAGGAGATTATAGGGTAAACTATTTTTCAAATTCAAAATTCCTGTACTAGCCAATTAAAAGAGAAGTTTTAACTCAATCCGCATTAGGTACCTTGCTTCAGCGAGAGGTTAGTTCACAGAGGTAGATTATATTGGCCGACACGCTTCTCCCATGGCCACTTTCGACCGTTGTTTTCGAACCAAGTAATTGTAAGTTGTAGACCTTCCTCCAGGCGAATTGCAGGGGTCCATTTTAAGATTTTTTTAGCCTTGTCATTACTAGAGCACAGGCGATCCACATCAAGCGGACGTAACCTCTTAGCATCAATATTTATTTTGACATCCGTTTTACCCATTAAGTTGGCAATGAGATTGGCTAAATCTTTGATTTTCGTATCACTATTACTTCCAAGATTTATTGTTTCTCCCTTCGCGGCTGATGTTTGCCCAGCAAGTAGCAAACCTCTGACGGTGTCCGCCACATAAGTAAAATCACGGCTACTTTCGATGTTACCCAAGTTGAGA
>JAECRW010000038.1 GCA_016294985.1 Candidatus Sifarchaeum marinoarchaea
TAAGAAAATGAATGATCCATCTCATCATCAACGCTTGAATAGTCATCATTGAGACGAGACGGCTGGTTTGTTGTTTTAAACCAGTCAATTAAAGCAGATTCATTTGTTTCTGTAATGGCTTTGTTCTTTTTAAGAAGCTCTTTGAAGGTCCTCTCGCGTACCGGAATAGGTAGTCTGATCCCTGTCCTTTTTTTAACTTCCCAGCGCAACTTAGATAGTACATAACGAATGTTATACTTTTTTAGGCGATTAGAAATCTCCTCGCGTCCCATGATTCCTAACTTGATTGCTTCTTGTATAACTCTTTCATTGTCGCACATTGTATTAACAAAGCAGTCCTCGTGAATCACATGGTGACCCTGTACCACTACAACGTTGCTACTGGTTACTTTTCCACCACAGAGGATGCATCGCAGTTGGACTCCATCCCTTAATGCCTGGGTGATAAGCTCTGAAATAATGGTATACGGTTCTAAGCTAACAAAAGGTTCCATGTTGCAGGGGAGAGAATCTTCGTATTCTTCAGCCATTAATTTAACACTCCGTGCTGTTCTTAAACTAGACAACGACTACTCTAGTATCTTAAATACGTTTCCAAAGGAACACTATATTGCTAATGTATCTATCCATATCTCTTATGTCTAAAACTTTACCAATACCTAAAAACTTTTGGGCAATCATTTTTCTCCTATCGCGCCCAAGAACATTAAGAACGTGTCATACATTTTTTGGACGCTAATATTTCTGAGTCCTGCCTGTTTAAAAATTCTATGCATGTCATTTAAGTCCATTGGAGTCTCATCTTCCCAAATCCACTCTTTCTTCAATTTTTGAAATCCGTAATTAAGCATCCCCAAAGGTCCATATTTGTAGGGCACTATTGCAATTACCTTACCTTCTGGTTTGACAACCCGTCTCATCTCTGCTAACGCTAACGCTACCCTAGGGGTTTCAAAGTGCTCCAGCAAACCAACACTCCATACTGCGTTAAAAGTGTTTTCGACAAATGGTAAGTTAAATGCGTCTGTAACAATGAATTTAATAGACTTACTGCCAAAAGAATACTTCTTTGCTAATTGCAAGGCAGAAGCAGAAAAATCAGCACCGATTATATCTGTGCCTTTTGTAAGTATTTTTAGTGAACATTGTGCAGTGCCACATCCTACCTCCAAAATTAGACCGTTCATTCGCTTTCTGGCAAAACGTGCAAATGTAGATGAAAAATAATACTCTCTTAGAAAATAGATAAGCGAATGAAGAGCAGATTGACGAATTTGTTGTTTATCCCAGACTGAATCCCATGTATCTTTGCTCATTAAACTCCCTCGGTATTTATTGAGTCAATAATTGTCTAAATACAACTTTAAGATAGCCTGGGCCTACTTGGAGATATCTTAATTTAGAAGTTCCTCCTCCTCTTCTGTGATAATGAATTGGAACTTCTATAACATTAAAACCCTTTTTGTAAATTTTTAAATGGATTTCTGGATGAATCTCAAATCCTTCTGAAGTGAGTTCTATCTTTTCTATTGCCCTCTTTCTCATCGCCCGGAATCCCGTCGTTAAATCATGTATGGAAGTCCGCAAGAAGATCTTACTTAATAGATTGTATAAGCCACTGATAATAATTCGAGAGCGGGGCATGTCTGCCATTCCTCCCTTCATGTAACGCGATCCAATAACCAGATCTGCACCGCTTTTGATTCCTTGAATCAATTTTGGAATTTCGTTAGGATTGTGAGAGAAGTCTCCATCCATTGTAACGATAATATCACTGTTTTTAGCAGCCTTTAAACCCTCTCTTAGTGTTAATCCGACACCACAAACTCCGTCGTTGCGATAAACAGGTGTTAGATTTGTCATTTCTTTTGATAAATCCTTGAGAATAGTACTTGTTTTATCATTACTATTGTCATCCACGATTATTATTTGGTTTTCAATTTTTAAGCGACGCAGTATTTCATTTATTTCATTCACAAGTTTTTCGATATTTTCTTCTTCATTATGAGCTGGAACTACGATGGCTACTTTCATCAATGCCTTCTCCAAAACAAATCGAGCATAGATAGTCTTCTAATACAATAAAGTCTTCTCATGGATTAAGAACAATTAAATGATATAGTCTCTTTTAACTTCATCGGTGATAAGTCTCATCCAAGAAGAGAATAGTTCACAAAAGTAGAGAAAAAGAAAATCATATCACATCAGTTTGATCTCTTCATACGAACGGATCAAATCTGGAAGTATTTCAAAGATTTTTTTAACTGCTGGAACAACTTTAAATCGCTCTGTATTCCAATCTGCCTCGATTAGTCCGCGCCACTCAAGCCAGTACAATCTGAGTTTTGCTTTATATCGACCCAATTCGATTATATCTGAAATCTGCTTCAACGCATTTTTCTCAGTACCGATACGATCGACTATACGTAGCATTGGGCTCGAACGTAAAATGTTCATTATTAGAAGTAAGACCAACGGTCTCATCATATCTTCGCCTGTCTTGGCTGAAATGGGTATAATCGGATATCCATTAAGCTCTAACAGTTCTCGTATTTCTCCCACGCTCTTTGCATCTGGTAAGTCCTGCTTATTTGCTGCTACAACACAAGGAACCGATGCAACTATCTGTATCTCTTGCATCTCCTTCCATATTTCATTGAAATTTTCAATATTCGGATTAGCAGAGTCCACCATGAAAATCATACCGTCTGCTCCCTCAGATAGGATTTGACGCAAAATTGAGAACCGGACAAGCCCGGGAGTTCCAAAAAGAAAAGCCGGAATACCTAACACGTCTACAGTCCCATGGTCGAGAGCAACTGTGGTTCCAGAACGATCTATATTAATGCAATCTCCACCTGTTAGCGTTCTTACAAGGGTAGATTTGCCAGAACTAAACGCGCCCGTTATTATTACCTTCATTTAAATACCTCAAGGAGACTGTGAGGATAGGGAGTGGTGTTTAAATGACGGGAACTCGCAAGTCCCGTCCTCCCAACACCAGGGAGTAGGTCCACTTCGAGATTGTTGTAAGGGCTTACCCGTCCGTGACACCGTCCCTACCCCTCAGGACTTTTAATCAACGAACGACAGAGCAAGGTGCTAGTGGAACACCCCAGGGTGCCATAACCCAAACAACTGCTGCTTCTCACAGAGAGAAGCCCTCTAATCAACTAAGGGACTTTTTCAAGCCCCTGCCCTTTAGGACGGGGTAGTTGACCGTAGTATCCCTTCACCTTGTTGTGTTATCTTCAGTGATGCCTCTTTTTATCTATTGTGGAAAACTATATCACAAATATGTTAAAGCAGACCTCTTTTGTATTCTTTCTAAAGGATGCTATGCTCTTCTCACCTTAAGCCAAACTGCAAAAGTTAATGAAATTTCCACTCCTTCCTGAAGTTCTTTTAACTCAAGTCTGTTATTTTCTCTGACATTATGCCTTATCTTTTCAAGAGTTATATTTCACTTTGTAAGGCAGAATTTCTTCAGAATTGATGTTTTGATACAATGACTTTTGTGGCACATCCCTTCAATGCGATATATGCGAAAAAAGGCGCGCGCTCATAAATAGTAAAAATCAGGTAAAAATGTACTTTGATAATGCAAATGTAAACAAACATCATTATCTTCCATTAAGATTATATATAAGAAACGTTCAGATATGTGCCAATTTCCTAATACAAACAAAATATTTTACAAATAAAAAATAAGAGTTGGAGAAATACAATGTCTAAAACATTCGCGCGTGATGCAACCGGACTTGTCCGAGAGATTGGTTGGTTTACAGCTATGACAACTGTTATGTGCTATGTTATCGGTGGTGGAATTAACTTTCAGTCGGTTAGAACAGTAGCCGTTGCAGGATGGGGGACTAATGTACCACTCGGTTTTGCTATTGGAGCTGTTCCAGCGGTTTGTACTGCTTGGGCATTTGCACTTATGGCGACTTCTATGCCACGCAGCGGCGGTCCATACGTCTGGGTCTCTAGAGTTTTGGGACCATATGCAGGCTTCCTAGCCTCATGGGCTTGGTGGTTTGGCACGGCGACTGCTTACGGATCTTTGGCGGTGTGGGATGTATGGTTCTGGGGCCTCAGCTTGCAGATAGCTGGTGCATCTACTAACAATATTGGGACCTATAATTCTGGTACCGTTTTGGCTACTAATCCCGTTGCTTGGATTGTAATCGGTATTATCATAGTAGTTATATTCTGGGTGCTAGCGATAATGGGTGTCGACATATATGGCAAGGTTTTGAACGCTTCGTTCATTATTGCCGTTATTGGTAGCTTCATCACGATTGGCGTGTATGCGGGTGCTTTTATTGGCGGTGGCGAAGCTGCAATGGCATCTGCTTGGAACTCAAGTCCTTTCGGAACGCCAGGCACACAGTTCTACTATGCTAGCTATAACCAAATAATAGCTGCGGGCGCGGTAGCTGGGCAAGCGCCATTCGATTTTGGTGCAACAATGACTTTCATGGCTGTCGGTGCAATATGGGCTTATATTGGCTATACTGCTACGGCCTTCATTGGGGGCGAAGTAAAATCACCTAAAAGAAACATGCTCATTGGATTAGGCCTAGGTACCATCCTAATTGCAGTTTATTACGTAGGTATCAGTGGATTGATGTATGGCTCAGTTGGAGTATTTATCAAGTCCTATACATATTGTGACGTCAATGGCGTGGTGCTAAACGGGAATTCACCCCCGGTGGTCGCGCTGCTGCCAACATTTGCTGCAATTTTAATGCATACAAATCCGGCGGTAGCTGTGTTCATAGCAGTTACAGGAGCTATTTGGTTAGCTAACGATATACCACCGTTTCTAATTACCTCTTCGAGAACATTGTTTGCATGGGCATTTGACCGTGCATTCCCACTAAAATTCGCAGAGGTAAGCGACAGATGGCACTCGCCAGTTTGGGCTATCAATCTTACAGCTATCCTTGGCCTCCTTGGAGTTTTCCAGACTACAGGTGAAGACATGGGTGTTACACCTATTCTGGGCACATGGTTTGCAGTGATAGCAACTCAGACGTTCTTAGACACTATCATGATGTGGGCTGGCTGCTTGACAGCAATGATGCTACCATACATGCGTAAGGACCTATTTGAAAAGGGCGCGGCGTTTAAACTCGGGCCTGTGCCGTTTTTGGCGGTTCTAGGGTTTATCGGATTTGTTGCCAATACCTATGTCCTCGTAGTGAGTGCAGGAGCTACAATACCAGGAGGCGTGCCTGTTTTAATGGTGTGGTTCACGCTCTCGGTCATAATATGGCTCTGGATGCAGAACAAGAACAGAGAAATGGGAATCGACGTCGACACGATATACTCGGAGATACCGCCCGAATAGCGATAGCTACAACCCTGCTAAAACCCTCTCTCTTTTTTTTTCATTTTCAACTGATATAATGAATCAAGAATAGTCTACTTCTTAACTCCCTAAAGCAAGGTGTATGTCCGGTTCCATTTCTAATACTTTTTTGTACCACACCGAAAAACCTTTAATACAATTGTCTTATTGGAAGATGAATTCTAAAGACGTGCAACAGAGTACTCAAGAAGCTACAGTGAATACTAACATTAAAAACATACAATTGATTAAGTATGGGAAAGTATTCCTGTTTATGTTTACAGAAAATAGTTGATAGGCGCTATATATCCCCTCCCCAAAGGAAAGGGTTTTATTGCGCGATGTAGATAACATAAGGCTATACGGAGGTAATGGCGTGACAAGAACTCGGATTTTCTTCACAACTGATGTCCACGGAAGTGAACAATGTTGGCGAAAATTTCTAAATGCCACAAAATTTTACAAGGAGATCGATGTAGCCATATTGGGCGGCGATACTACGGGTAAGGTAATCGTCCCGATTGTTGAACAAAGCGACGGTTCATGGAGAGCAAGTTTCAACAAGGAATATCATATGAAAAGTGAGGAAGAGATTGAAGAGGCAGAGAAAATTATCCGTTACTGTGGGTCTTATCCCTATCGAACCACGCCGGAAGGTGTAGAAGAGCTTGAAAATGATAAAAAAGCCTTAGATAAACTGTTTGATCATGTAATAGTTACGGAAATTGAACGTTGGATGAATTTAATTGAGGATAGGGTTCCACCTCATGTAAAAATTATTGTGAACCCCGGCAACGATGATAGTTTTTTAATTGATGATGTCATCCGAAAGACTGAGCGAGTAATTTTTCCTTTAGACCGCGTGGTTTATCTCGATGACAATCATCCAATGATAAGCTTAGAATGGGTTAACCCAACTCCTTGGAACTCTCCAAGAGAATGTTCCGAAAAAGAATTAGGGAAAAAAATCGATAAATTATTCGACATGGTCGATCCAGGTGAGTATCCAAAATTATTATGCAATTTTCACACCCCGCCATATGGCACCCGGCTCGATGAAGCCCCAAAGCTGACAAAAGACCTAAAGACAATTCAAATTGCGGGGCATCAGCTCACGGAACCAGTTGGTAGTAAAGCCGTACGAGAGTCAATTCTTAAAAATAAACCTTTAATGGGCATTCATGGACATATCCACGAATCAGCTGGAGCTGTGACGCTCGGCAAAACGCAGCTCGTGAACCCAGGTTCTGAATATGGTGAAGGTATCCTAAGGGGCTATATCATCGATTTGACAAAAGATGGCATTGAGAAGTTTTGGGGAACAAGAGGGTAAACTACCTCACGCTGAAGCAGTGAGGCTTGTAGCTGTACTTAGTATCAGTCCTCTTCCCTGCAGAAGAGTTTCAACGTCATCATACGCTACCTCATGGGGGCGTTTACAAGACCCCAGCCCAGTAATCCTCATATAGAGTCGGGCTATACTAGTTTACTCCTCATCGCCCTTGAGGTCATTAACTGTTTCCACTTCTACGAGAGGTGTGCCTTTAGACCACTTACCTATATCCCAGAACACCTATTTAAAAATGGAGAGACCTTGGTACAAGTGAAAATCTCCCTCAATTCCTCCCCACCCTGAAGGGTAGGGATTCCTTGAGGTGAATCAGTGAACCACACTCCGAAGAGTGAGAAACTTCCTGTTAAGTCAGTTAAGACGTTATATCCTCATATGACGACTAGAAATAACATTGAAATGTTTGTTCCACTAGCTCTCAATCAACAACTAATCTTGTCCTATTGATGAATAAACTCTGCCATACTTTCTTTCTTACAAAATCAATAACGTTATATTTTTAATTCAATAAAGGAAGGGTTGAAAAATTTTGGATACCCAAAGGATAGCTTGTGAAGAACATGTCTGACACAGATAAAATTGTTTCTAGGAAGTCGCTTATGGGCGTAGGTGTTCTTTTACTTTTAGTAGGTGTATTCATTTTTCTTGCATTCCCTTTTATTGGCGTCATTATGGTTTCTATAGGCATTGGATCACTTATCTATGCACTTAGGTCTGAAAAAACAGTAGCTGAAGCACTCCGGGACGAAGACTTCGTTGAATGGATCATGACAAAGATGAAGAAAAACAGAGGTGTAGCAATCTGGTATGCCATTGAGGAAGATGTACCCCTTTATAAAGGTAAAGCGAAGTATCTGCTGTACGGCAATACTGGAATGGCTGATGGCTTTCTCCTAGCAAAGATTGCCGCAGTCATGACTCCAAAATGGGACGTAGCTACTCTCATTTTCGATTTCAAAGACTGGGTAACAGCGTCGAATATAACAGATGTTGTTAAATCTGCAGAAAGATGGCTTATGGAGAAAAAATTCAAATGGATGTTTGTCATTGTGAATGGACGGGGATTTGAACGCCCCGCAAAAAGCACTACCTTAAATTTCAGAACAAAAGAAATTGGTTTAACTCTTACCGATCCACAACGAAAAATCATAGTGCAGGCAGATACCTGGTTAAGCAAACAACTTCTTAAGATTTTACGTCTCAAGGATTTTGAAACTATTAAGCCGAAAAGAGAGATGTGAATTGAATAATTTGCTTATTTAGGAATGAATTCTTCGTACTATCTAAGCAAAACAAATCTTTTAGTAACCCTCAAAAATTTCAGGTGTTTCCACGTCAAGGTTCCACCAAGGCTTATTCCACTTTTTGTCAGACGTAGGAAGTTGTTCTAATAACTCTTTAATTTTGGTTATAATCGTCGATATTTGACTGGTTGTTGCTCCAGCTGATTCAAGTACATCTTGATTATGTAAGAGATTCTCAAGGTTTAAGCGAACTGTTTTAAGGGTTTTTTTATCTGAGAGGATTTGCTTCATCTTTTCTACATCAATTGCTTCTGGGCCTTCACCAAGAGGATGATCAAGGAAGGCTGCGCTCACATCTTTTATATCTTTCTTTTCCATCCAATTACGATTTTATCTTTATTATAATGCTCGTAGTGAAGTTGCCTATATAATACTCCTGCTGCCTCTAATTGTTGAGTGACATCCTTTTCCATATCCATGATAAATTGGCATTTCGTGGCGATCATTTTTTCTAGACCAATAGTATATAACAGTTTTTTCGGATCTTCTTTTAATTCATCCTCGACATTAACTGTGTGTCTCATATCAATTTCATTAGTCAGAATATCCATAACTTCCACTGTCGGAAGGCTATCCTCATTACTTATTGTTTTGATCGAACGTAAGCGAAAGCGTGAACCGCGCCTCTGCATTGCAAAAATTCTGTCGCTGGTGCTCATAAAGTGCAGAAACATAGTTCCGTAAAGATCGCCCAACGCAAGGAGGAGTTTTCTTATCGCTCCTCCCTGTTTCCTAGGTACAACAATATCAATGTCATGGAGGACCCTTTCGAAGACACCGCCAGCGTTACAACTTGGACAATGAAGTTTAAATGCGCCCCCGCCAAAAATGAGAATATTCAACGGCGTTTTTGATATTCTTTTCGGAACGATGTCAGGAAATTCTTTGTGAAGTTGATGGGCATTTCTTGCCGCTTTTAGCATAACTAATGAGGCTTTTATTGGTAAATACTCTAAATCTACATAGGAAGGTATTTCTAGCTCGTCCCTTATTTTAGGAAATTCTTCTGGCTTTACCTTTGAACTTAAAGGAAGCTCAACTTCTACACGATAAATGCCACCAGGTTCCTCGTAGAGTACTATTTTTTCATTAGTAGGCATTTCTATCCACCTAATTGCAATCTCTTCAATGAAATTTGACATTGGTGCATTAAAGATGAGAATGTAAACGTTCCTAATATAATATAAACCATTATTGGAATCCGATCATTATTATATTTTAAGATATAAAAGGGTGATCATAATAATAATGTGTTTACTAGAACCTCACGGAATATCAACAGCTTTACCGAGTGAGAAACACAAACGCAACTACGACTATTAATGCCGCAACAATTGCGATCAGTTGATACTGCTGACGCCTTTTAAACTTTTGGTAGTCAATTTCACACTCTGGACCACAGTATTCACTTCCGAATGGAATTGATACTCCGCAGTTTTTACAATGTGTGTGTTTTAAGAGCCCTTCTGGTTTTTTAATACGTTTTGTACTCATCGCTCATTCGTCCTTCCAATTTTTAGCTCATCCCAATGTGTCACACATTCTATATAAAATTGTCAGTGCTATAGCCTGAACTCACTTATAATCATTAAAATGAGTATAACGACATTTTTCGTTATCGAAACTTAGATTAGGTTATTTTCAATTTGACATCAAATAGTTTTTCGTCATACCACTGAAAAGCCATCATTTTCGGTTTCTTCTCTTCTCGGTTGAGAGATTGAATTATTATCCACACATTTTGATGTAACTTCATGTATTCAAGATCCCAATTTGATGGATTCGGCTGTGCAGGATGCGAATGAAAAATTCCTAAGAATTCAAGTCCTTGCTCTTCAGCAGTAGTTAGAATTTTGTAAAACAACTCAGGATCAATATAAAATCTCACAGTAGGATTGTCGGCACTATTCTCGGTTTCAACGATGTCCTTGATTATGACTTTTTCGTTATCAATATGACCAAATAAAACTCCGCATGCTTCTATTGGATAACTACTTCTTGCTGCATCAATCATTTTCTGTTGTATATTCTTTGTTAGAACAACCTCTTTGAAAAAGGGCAAAAACATCGCCAACATATTTAATGAGTTTTTTAGATAGTAACAAAAATTCTCTTAATAATTCTCACCGGATAAAATAAAAATAACGTTTAGGGAATGATGGTGTAAGTAAACAAACTTAGAGCGTAGAACGTTTCAAATTATTCTGACTTTTTCTCTTTAACCCATTGTTTTAATGTGATTTCTGTTGAACCACATTTTGGGCATGTAGGATGAAGCTTAAATAGCCCATCTTCATCTTCAATCTGTTTATATTCAGCTTCTTGGAATTTATGACCACATTTAAGGCAAACATATTCGTCAGGTCTATCCATTCTACCTCTTCCCCACTAATTTTACTAGTAGAAATTTACGCTACTTCCATAAAAAGCTTATGGCATATTTTAAAGCGATGGTTTTTTAAAAACTGAATATAATGATGTAAAAATGATTTTCTTCAAATTTCTAACCTGTAACATTTTTATTAATTATAAGAGTTAACGATTGTGTGGTGGACGTAGTTGTATGCACTTTGGCAAGATAAGATGAATAGGACCATACTTATCGGACTTATTCTGGCTGGAATTTGCATTGGGATAACTTTCTGGATTTGGGGTGACCCCGGGCGCTTTAAATTCATTTCTGATATAAGATCTGAACAATTAACTATAGGTGAGGATGGTTTTACCTACAGAATCTCGTTAATGACCTTCGTACGAGTGCTTTTACTAGTATTCTTCTATGTTGGATTTGTACTAGCTCTGTCAACATATCGAGAAAAGTATGGTGATCTTCCAGGATGGAATGAAGTACTGGTTCCCGCCATTTTAACCGCTATCATGGCCTATTTTATCTGGGATTATCCTCGAACGGCGCCAGAGCAAACAGTGCAATATCTATATGCATGGCATCTTTATTATGTCTTAATTGGAACCTTCCTGTTTATTCTCTATATTCATTATTCAGTATACGAATATGAAAAAGTTTGATTTTCAGAGCTTAAAATCTTCCTTATCAACTTTTTCTTCATTTTTTATTTGCAGGACGTGTAGAGATCGATGAGTCGGGATTTTGGAATTGTTTATAATTCTAAATATGCAGACGTTAAGAATCCTCCTAATCATCCTCTTCAGGGAAGTCGTTATTTAAAATCAATGGAGTTTTTTAAGGAAATTGGACTTCTTAGTAAGCCAAACATAAAGTTGATTGACCCAGAACCGGCTATTACTGATGAAATCTTATTTGCACATACAAAGGATCATTTGGAATTAGTTAAAGAACTCAGTGAAAAAGGAAAAGGGCGATTTGATCTTGATACCCCTGCTTATAAAGGAATTTACGAAGTAGCTGCTTTAACAACCGGAGGATCACTTACTGCGATGCGCTCTGTATTAGCAGGAGATGTAGAATCTGCAATGAATCTTTCGGGAGGGTTTCACCATGCTACACCAACTCAAGCACGAGGATACTGCATATTTAATGACATAAACATTATAGGCACGATATTATTAAACGAAGGTTTTCAGCGAGTGTTATATGTTGAAATTGATGCTCACTTTGGCGACGGAACTTACCATTTTTTTAAAGACGACCCAAAATTATTTACACTTTCATTTGCCGAGAGCGGCGAATCATTATACCCTTATTCTCAAGATCTCCTTTTCGGGAAAGGTGAAGGATATGGTTATCATCTGAACGTTCCGCTCCCAATCTGGACTAATGACGATGCGTTTCTTTATGCATTTCAGTCAGTTTTCTTACCTATAGTTTCTTCGTATAAGCCTGAATTCATTATATTCCAAAGTGGAGTTGATGGACATTGCCGCGACTGGCAATCACATCTTTTATTGACTAAGAGAGCCTATCTTGAAGTGGCCCGTTTAATAAGAAGTGCTATAGATCGGAACAACACGAAATTGATTGTTCTAGGAGGCGGAGGTTATGATCCTGTGGCTGCATCCCTGTGCTGGGCTACTGTAATAAATGAATTAGCTGATTTGCAGTTAGATCTTACTTCATATGATGATGAATGTGAAAAGGAGCCGTACGAAGACAGTAATATGATGGAGAAAATAGAACAAGTT
>JAECRW010000190.1 GCA_016294985.1 Candidatus Sifarchaeum marinoarchaea
GGACATGCAAAAACTCTTAACGAAGCATTAGAACTTGCATTTAAACAACAAGGAAAAGATGCTAAAATAGGAATTATCGAGTCGAGCGCATATATTGTAACAAAAGTTTTTTAGAATGAAATACTCTCCTCTTTTCCCTTCAAAATATCTTCAAAAAGAAAGCTTAGGCGGACACCCGGGAATGTAAGCGGAAACTGGGATCGCTTTATCCGAAGTAGACATAGGCACCTGTACCACTTTTTCTTAGAGAATGTCTTTCGCACATTTCGTGTGTATTATACTAGTATGTTCGATCTATAAGACTGTCCGCCAAATAGAAAAGTGTTTTTTTCGCTTTAGAGTCGTGAAAAATTTTCAGGCTATCTTTAGCAAGATTTACAAACTCAATAACTTTTTGTTTAGCTACTTCATGTGCATCCGTCTTTTTAATAATACGGACTGCCTCAGTGATTTCTTTCTCGTTAATTTCATCTGTTTGGAGTATTTCCAGTAATCTGCCTTTATTTGACGCAGATAATTGGCTTAGAGCGTATAAGATTACATAATTACCCAGTTTATGTTCGATGATGTCCTTCCTATGTTCTTTTCCGAATTGTCGACTGTTTCCAAATATATCGAGATAGTCGTCGGAAATTTGAAGAGCAACTCCAGCATTCATTCCAAATCGTCTTGCTGCTGCGACATATTCATTGTTTCCAGTTACGCATACCACTCCCGTTTCACAAGCTGCGCTAACCAATGCGCCTGTTTTATTCTTGCAGAGAGTAAAATAGTCTACTAGAGTCGCATCATGAAGGCGATTCTTCACCAAATATTCATTGGTTCGTCCAGTCTGTTCGAGAAGAACATCTAATCGTTCTCCAATGAGCATTCTCCGCATTGCACGAGAGAAAATTTCCTGTATTTCCGTTGGATATGCAGTTTTCTGGGCGGCCAAAACTATAGCTTCTCGATATTTCATTGCAATTAATACTGCTATAGGCATACCAAACTTTACCCATGTAGTAGCTTGGTTTCGTCTAAGGATCGAGCGATCAATAATATCATCAATTATTAGTGAATGAGTATGGATTAATTCGATTCCAGCAGCAGCATGAATCGTAGAATCAGGTTTGCCACCTGCAGCTTCACAAAAAGTCAAAGTTAATAGTGGACGGAGGCGTTTCCCTCCTGTATCAATTTGGTATTTTACGGCATCATAAAAGTCCGTATCCGTTTCTTTTTGCAATAAATCTAACATAACCTCTCCGATAAGGTTTCTCCATTCCTCTATCCTATCGCTCGATATGGCGTCTAATATCTCAGCGTTGTCTTTTCCTTGAATAATTCCCTGCAATGCTATCTCAAACCCTTTATGTTAAACTCTTATTTTAATTTAACAGTTTAAGCCAAATTTCTTGCCTTACTTCGCAAATTAAGGTAAAAACTAAATAGCCTTAGTGGAAATGGAAAATCGCAGCGAATTAGATGTTCAAAATACTGTTGTCCTCTTTTTGGGAAGAACGAATCGATAGATCCATTGCTAAGCAATAAATCTGTAAATTTTCTGATTCTAAGACTATTTTTCAATCTAGGACCTATTTCTTTTCTCCACTTTTTTTCGAAATCAGAGAGTTTTCCTTTACCCCTTAAATAGTTTAATATTGCCTCCGCTCCTATTCGTCCAGTAAGCAAAGCATTAGGGATGCCTGCCCCAACATGGGGCATAACGAAGCCTCCAGCATCACCAATACATATCCCTTGTTTAATCACTACATTAGAAAATGGACCATCGAGTGGTACTAACTTTGAGGAAGAACTTATGATACGCCCACCATCCAATAGTTTTGACGCTATTGGGTGTTCTTCAACAAACTTTTGGAAGTATTTTTTAATTTTAACAGAATCACTAAAATGTTCACGTATGCCTAAACCTACATTTGCCACATGTTTTCCCTTAGGTATAATCCAAGCATACGCACCAGGTGCGTATTCTTTGCCAAAGTACATTTGAACTACGTTTTCATTTACATTTACATTTTCCATGATGGAAACATAGCATACAGAAAATTCATAATTTTCACGAAAACCCTTGGTGAGCAGCGATAGTGGACCGTCAGCCCCGACGATCACACGAGCTTTAACTTGCTTAATAGTGCCCATGTCATTAACATGGACGCTTCCATTTCCAGAGACGCTTATAACAGGGGAACTACACTTTACAACTACACCAGCATCCATTGCCCCTTTAACTAAAGCTTGGTCAAATTTATCTCGGAAGATAATGTTGCTTTTAAATCTAGATTTTATTTTATTGCCTATTGGATCGATAAGCTCAGTGTACTCCGTAACATTTGCAAGAGTATTCTTGGGCGGCTCAATTAACTCTTCTGCGTCTTTGACTTTAGGAATTAAACGGCGCATTTCGGAGGGGTGTGGTAACAACTCGCCACATCTAACTGGAAGCCCAATAACTTTCTTTTTCTCAAAAAGAATGACATCCACATCATTTTCAGCTAATATTCTAGAAACTGTTGCACCCGCGGGACCTCCACCAATCACGATAACTTCATGCATTCTATCACATCAGTTTCTAGGCTATGGGTATGAAGTAATGAAGTAGAAATCCCAAAATGAGCAAGATCCCAGTAAATAAGTGAGTCATAATCGTCATTGCTTGCGCTGGTATTAGCTTAGGTGTATCCAGATAGTTTTTATGAGCAATCTTCATTCCAGGGATCGCAAACAGCGGTAAAGTAATGAAGCTAATAATGCAAAACAGTGGCAAGAACGAGAAAACGATGCCTAAGGCTATGGATGCATATGTAGCAATGATTAAGCTATGATATACGAGTACTGCTGATGTGGAGCGGCCGAGTCTGACGACCAAATGGTCTTTGCCAACCTCTTTGTCGGCAACATAATCGGGAAACTGATTGATCCAAATTACGGCTGTAATTAAAAAGGCAATTGGGAGTGATGCGATCAAAGGAACGAGGGCTATTTTTGTCGTTTGTACGTAATAAGCACCGAGGACACATAGAGGGCCAAAATTAATACCTATTG
>JAECRW010000191.1 GCA_016294985.1 Candidatus Sifarchaeum marinoarchaea
ATGTCATCTGACAAATCCGAGAGTTCTATTTCGTCCCAGAGCAACCCAAGAGCAACTTGTGAAAGACCTCGGGCTGAAACAGCCTCATTTTTCAATTCTCTATAAGCAGGACACGCTTCGATGCAAAGTCCACAATAACAATTTAGACAAGTCCATAGCTGAGGCTCATGCTCCTTTAATGTTAATGGTTCGTCAGTTTCTTCACTCATCAAGATCACATCATCTAAAATCTTACTTTAGGGTTCATAATGTTCTTCGGATCGATAGTACTTTTGATCATCTTCATAAATTCGTATGTTTTCTCTCCTATCTCTTTTTTTACCAGTTCAACTTCCATTTCTCTTGGTAAGAATCCATGAGTACCTGTTATTGATCCGTTGAAGCGCAAAGCAAGTTCAGCATGCCTTCTAAACCAGTCTTTGAACTCTTTCCGTGCTTCAGCATCCCATTTTTTCCAGTTAGCTAGTAGGAGGATCCAAACTTTCGTGTAACCTACATCTCCAGGAACGGGCCCTCCTGGATTAAGAACTCTCAGACTTTCAGCTAGGGCTGGATAACTCTCACCGTCTTCAATCTCGCGAAGCAGTTTTAGATATTCTCTGTAATATTCTATGAGCTTTCCATCAGGAATCATTGGATCTAAAGGCACGATACGATTAGCCATGCCACCTGTCTTTACTCGGTCGCTCCATAGCCCTCCCATTCCCATGTATTTTTCTATTGTTTCATGCATTCTTCCGACAATATCTGTGGGAGGCAAATCTTCTCTCCAAAATCCATTATTGTTTTTCATTATCTTAATCGCATGCCTTTCCATTTGTTTAACGACATCAAGGTCTTCTGCTAATATATGGTAGTCCACTAGCATTTCAATATCATCGGGCCAACTCATCTCTAACATGCCCATGACCGCTTGACTGAGAAACCATTTGTGATAGCCTTTTGATCTCCATAAGAGACCCGCATTTAAAGGTTTCCTGAGTTCTGTGTAGGTCTTAAGTCCGTCTTCATAATCTTTGAAAGCCATTATTCCATAGATATAATGGGGAGGCATGTCAACAAATCGCTCAGTAACTTTTGTGATAACACCAAGAGTTCCTCTTGACCCGATGAAGAGGTCCATTAGGTTCAGACCAACAACTGATTTTGTAGGTCTACTAGTTCCTCTTCCAAGCAGCACTGCTTCTCCATTTGGCAAAACTACTTCTAATCCTTTTATGTGACATCCGGAACTCCCCCATCTATTTTCAAACTTGTTATATCCATGGAGAGCTGCACGTGCACCAAGAGTGGCCGCTTTATTCATAGTTGGGAAATCTACACACAAGAATCCTCTTTCTTCAAGAAATCTAGTGAAGTCTACAACACGAACTCCTGCTTCCGCTGTAATTCGATAACTCCCTTCGTCGATTTCTAGGATTTTATCCATGCTAGCAGTATCAATCACTATGCAATCACGCATAGCTTCTGCACCGTATGTGCATGTTCGTCCACCTTGAGGTACGATTGGAACTTCATACTTGTCTGCAAGTTTAACGATTGTTTGAACATCTTCTGTAGACGTCGGCCTTACTATTCCAGCGGGTGTGAAATCTTCTAAACTTTCATGTAAAAGTGCTTCGGGGCCGTGGGTGATTCTATAAACTAACCTTGTAGGCATATCATCTGATATTTTCTCTTTCCCTAAGCTTGTTGAAAGTTCAGCGATCATCTCTTGTGATGTCTCGATGACACTGGCATAAGATTTAATTTCCACCATTTTTACACCCAAAAATTTAATATCAGCAGCGTTCTTAAAAGATTATGCGTTTATATTCATTTTTGCATAAATAGGTATCATTTTTATGCATAATAACACAAACAAATTCTACCAGCTATTCAGGAGAGAAAAAAATGGGTGAATTAGAAGGAAAGACTATTGGAATTTTTGCAGAGGATCTATATGAAGAACTTGAACTTTGGTATCCTTACTATCGTTTAAAAGAAGCGGGGGCAAAAATTGTACTCATTGGAACTGGATTAAAAGAAATATATACAGGAAAACATGGTGGGCTTCCGGTTAAAGTAGATACAGATGCGAATAAGGTTTCATCAGAAGACTTTGATGGTATAGTAGTTCCGGGCGGGTATGCACCTGATCGATTACGACGATACCCTGCAGTTTTAAAACTTGTTAGAGAGGTTTATGAACAAGGTAAACCTGTAGCTGCGATTTGTCATGGTGCATGGGTACTGATATCGGCGAACATTATGAAAGGCCATAAAGCGACTTCCTTCTTTGCAATAAGAGACGATATAGAGAATGCTGGGGCAACTTATTTTGATCAAGAAGTTGTTCGAGATCGGAATATAATCACCTCTCGTACGCCCGATGATCTGCCTGCCTTTTGCAGAGAAATAATCAAAGCTCTTTCATCGTAAAAATGTTATTTATCATAATACTTTTTTTCATTTACTAAAATAAAATCATTTCTGAAAGTTAGAGGTTCGATTTAACTTCTTTAAAGTAGTTTTTGCGCTACCAGGATTAAACCTGCTGGTCCAGCCATCATCTGATCACCAAAAGGAGCAGCAGGGTATAAATTATCATTAGGGGAAAAGTTCATTTTGTTTTTTTGTGGACCAAGAATCACTATTTCTTCTAGACTTTCAGATCCAACTGTTTCAAGAATGAAGGCACCATGTCCATTGTCTTCAAAAACTTCATCATTACTTAGTTTACCATCTGCTAAGGCTAAAAGATAGTTCTTAGCTTTTAATCCGTTCATTAAAACAGTGTGATGTTCGAAAACAGCAACTAGTCTGTTATTCTTAATTATTCCTCCTAATGTGTGTTGATTGCCGAAATTTAAGACACCAACAACATCTTTGTTCTGAAGATAATCATCTTCAAGTGCTCCAAACAAAACAGCTGGTCCTGTATCCATTATTATGCCTTTGAAACCTTTTTCAGTGACTATACGCTCCATAGCCTTCATTCTGGTAAATTCTGATGGAACTTGTCCGGTTTTAAAAGCAAAGCCTTCAACAG
>JAECRW010000039.1 GCA_016294985.1 Candidatus Sifarchaeum marinoarchaea
TCCGATCTTGATTTCAGCGATGAAGCTAGCAATTTTTTCTACCTCAGCGGCTGTAACATAGCCTGGCACAAGTAATGTTGATGCCATTAGGAGAGGTACGTCGGGACGCTTATCGTAAAATCGCGTTGCAATCATTTTGAAATTTTCAAAGGCTCTTTTATTATCGACTCCAGAGAGGGCTAAACTTAAAGAAGGGGTGGCTGCTTTCAAATCGAATTTTATATTGCCGCCGGTTTCAAGGGATAGTTGAGTTGCTTTTCTTACGAGGGATGGATTGCCACAGCCATTCCACTCCCAACAAATCCGTAATAAATGCTTTTTTATTTCTAAAGCACGTTTAGATGCTTTGAGTGCAAACGGTAACTGTGGTTCAGGAGAACCTCCAAAGAAGCAGATACAGCTAATTTTTTCGTTGCTTTTGATTGGTCTTACAAACTCATCTATACTCATCAAGCGATTTGGAAACTCCTTATGAGACGCGTTCTGGCAGAATATACAACTAAAATTACATCCATAGAAAAACACCGCCAAATTAGAATAACCGTGTTCAGATCCTTCTCGATACGCATACTTAGGATAGCCCTGACCAGTACCAGCTGGACAAAACCATGCGGCACAACAATTAGTCACATGAGGATCTAAATAAGCATGATAAAGTGCATATTCAGTTCCAACTCTCGTAAACCGTCCATTTTCATTTCTACGTATACCACAATAACCGATCTCATCTTCTCCCAGAGAGCATTGATTGGAACAAAAGTTGCATTGAATTCCATTAGGGGTTTTAGGAGGATCGGCTGGTAAACCATAAGGTAATCTTGCTTTTTTGTGTGCCATTTTTATGTAAGGAAGCGAAGATGATAGATCTTCTCTTATACAATCACCACAAATACCTAAGAGTTCGGATATTTCAACGCTTCTTGAACCGCATAATTGACATGTAGTTTCTTTTGGTTGAAAAAGCCGAAATATCATTATGGAACTTCTCCCCGAAGACCTATTGTGTATATTAGAAAAACTATATAGAATTTAAACATGCTGTTATAACTATAGACTCGCTAATTTTCTAAAACTTTAATAACTAGATTCTCAATAAGTTTTGATTATGGCAACTTCATTAAGGCCTTATGAGAGATTTGCTGAAGTCTATGATAAGATCACTCCTGATGAATTCTACGCTGAATATTATGACTTTATCTTGAAAATTCTCAAAGAAATGAATTATAAACCTAAAAAAACATTGGATCTTGCTTGCGGAACGGGGAGATTGGCTAAAATTTTTCTTGATGAGGGTTATGACATCGAAGGATTAGATATATCCGAAAAAATGTTAGAAATAGCAAAAAGTCGAGCAAAGAATCTGAAGGTTTATCAGAGTAACATGATTGATTTCAATCTTGGCAAGAAATACGATTTGATAGTCTGCACTTACGATTCAATAAATTATATCTTACAAGAAGCGAGTCTCCAAAAATGCTTTAATTCAGTAAGCAAACACCTAAATCAAGAAGGAGTGTTTATCTTTGACATGAACTCCGTTTTCAAGATAAACAAAGTATTGCCTGAATATAAGGCAGATTATTATGACTTTGGGGATGCGGAATTAATTTGGTTAAACTCACATTCACATGAACCAGATCTCTGGATTGGAGAGGTTATTCTATTTAAGAAAACAGAAGAAGGAAAATATGAAAGGTATTATGAAAAATATATTGAACGTGCTTTTGAACTAAATACGACTAAAAAATTACTTAAAGCAGCAAATTTCGAAATTCTCGAAACTTACTCGGATTTTGAATTTAATAAAATAAAAAAAGATTCAAAGAGATGGTTTTTCGTTACCAAGAAAAAGACAAACTAACGAATTATTTATTAATCTGAGAACAAACCGGTCTCTACGATTCACTATGTTACAATATGAAGGTGAAAGAATGCCAATCAAAGTTGCCGTTGTAGGTGTTGGAAATTTTTGTTCTGCGCTCGTTCAGGGTTTATACTACTATAAGGATGCAAAAGAGGGGGAAGCTGCTCTTGGTTTCCCAAATATCACCCTTGGTAAATACCGCATAACTGACATTGAAATTGTAGCTGCATTTGATATTGACACACGAAAAGTAGGGAAAAATTTAAGCGAAGCAATCTTTGCAGAGCCAAATAATGTCCCCAAGTTTGCAGAAATCTCCGAATTAAATGTTACAGTCCATAAGTGTGACCCATTAGGATCAACAGAAGGTGCTCTGGAAGAAATGATACAAGTAGACAATTCTGAACCTGTAGATGTTAAGGAGGTCATAAGGGCAAGCGGTGCAGAAATAATAATCAACTTACTTCCAAGTATTGCCGAAAAAGCATCGAAATGGTGGGCGCAAACGGCAATTGAAACAAAGTGTGCTTTTATCAATCCAACTCCTATTTTGATAGCCTCAGATCCATATTGGAGCGAACAATTTTATTCAGCAGGATGCATTGTCACTGGTGATGACCTAATGAATCAAATTGGGTCGACTGTTTTGCATAAGGCTCTCATTAATCTGTTTGTTCAAAGAGGAGTACATATTGACGAGAGTTATCAACTTGATGTAGGTGGCGGGTCAGAATCCATAGCCGCTATCGATGAAAAGGGCTATACAAAGAAGAGATCTGTAAAAACTGAATCAGTGAGCAGTTCAGTCCCGTACGAAGTCCCTTTGATCGCTGGCTCAACTGATTACGTGGACTTCATGAAAGATATACGTGCTAGTTACTTCTGGGTCAAAGCAAAATGTTTTGCAGGACAACCTGTAACCTTAGATATAAGATTGACTCTCCCTGATGCAAGTGCTGGTGTGAGTGTGCTGTTAGACATCATCAGAGGAGTAAAAATTGCTCTTGACCGAAATATGACAGGGGCTCTAGTAGAGGTTTCAGCGTATGGATTTAAACATCCACCGATGCAAATGAGCATCACAAGCGCACGTCAACGATTTGTAAATTTCGTTTCAGAACAGGAGTCAGAAAGATCCTAAACTACCTAGAAGACTAACTTTTTCATAACTTTATAGAGATTCAAAAGAAATATGGGAAGGCATCAGCTCCAAAAAATTGTCTCATCATGTATTCATCTTCAGAAAGCGCAGCAATTATTTCATCAGACTCATTGAGAGGAATACGGATAGATTGAACTACCAAGTAATTTTTCATTAATACATCCTTGAAATCAGTTACTAGACCTGGAGTTGATTCAGATTCATCATAAGTCAATGAAAGTCCAATGCCAAGCTTTCCTGTAATAGTTTGACCTCTTGAAATCTTATATTTCTTGCCGCTACGTATATCCGATACGTTCTTAATCTTTCCAAAGCGAACTGATACTATCGTTTTACCACGTCTACGCAAGCGTTCAACTTCAGGATTGGAATAATCAACATCTAATCGAGGGCGTTTTATTTCGACTTCAGTTTTTGCACTTTTCAAATCTGTCTGAAGTTTTGCGCCTAGAGTTTCTCTGTGAATCTCAGTCCGATTAAGCATTTCAAGAACTTGTTCCCTAGCAGGAATTTCTATGACAGAACCATTTCTTTCATGTAAGAAAGTGGCATTTATGCCATCCAAAATTGCACGTTCTCGATTTACAGCATGAGTACGATCTTCAGTAGTTTGACTACCCTTTTCTAAAAGACATAGTGCTTCGATAGCAAGCGCACCCACTACTCTCGCTAAGTCTACTAATCTTTTTGGATCTCTTTGATTGTCAAAAATTCTTGTTTCAACACGATTTCGAGTAAAACTATCTTCCTTATCGTCTGAAATGTTTGTCGAGGGACCACGCGGTGTAATGTCTCGTAGTCGATGTCCCGTCGTGTTTGCGATTACCGTTGGTTCTTTTTCGAGCGCACCTATTTTTAAAGAGTAGCGAAGGGCACCATAGTAGCGATCCTGCACCAAAGCAGGCTGATGACGTGGGATCTGTAATTTTCCAAAAGGATTTGGTTTCAGAACGGTAGAGTTAAGAACACGATTACTAACCGCTCCCGTCTCTCCTTGAATGATAGGCGTATTTGCTGATAAAGCTATGAGCTCTGGAAGATGATTCCAAAGATGGTTGTATACGGCTAATATCTCTTTAGGACTCATCGCCTCGTGACCGCTTGGTTTTGTAGATACGTTAATATGAGTCCCACACATAGGATGTGGGTTGCTCTCAAGAGGATGTAAGCTTTGAACAAAAATTTTGTAGCCTACGCTTTTTGCGGAATCTAAAAGAAGCGACCTTCCTTCGGCGATTGCTGAAGGAACTTCTGAAATTGGAATCGGTAAACTCACATGCTCAATCTGTGCTTGGTTGGGTTCTGGATCCAGAGACCTAATTTTCAACATTATGCGTTCTAGTCTCTCAGCATCTCGGTTTAATAGGGTAGCAGCAGCTTCCATCAGTTGGTCTGCAGCAGCTACCAATGTTCCATCCTTGGAAATGATTAACATTTCCTCTTCAAGTCCGATGAGCACTTCGTACTCACGACAAATGTTTTCAATGACACTCAAATCGATCCCTCTGATAGACACACTTTCGTCTGGTGATGTAAACCCCTAATGATTTACAATGATCTTTTATGGCTAGTTAAGCAAGAAACCCCCTCAACTTGTTGGGTGGTAGTTCACGGCTAGATAATCACTAAGTCATTAAAAAGTATTTTTTATAAAGTTTAGAATAAAAAGGTAATCAAAAAGTTTTGCGTTCTGTCACCGCAATTGTAATAGAAGTCTATGAGATCGTCGAATTCTGTGGAGAAAAATATTTTGATTTTAAAAGGATTTATCGAAACTACTGGAGATATACCTGTCTTATTGACTGCGCCTCATGCTATGGGTCCGCGTGCTGATCTACTGACGGGAGAAATAGCGTATAGAGTTGCAACTGAAACCGGAGCATATGCCTTGATTGCGACTGTCTCACGCGAAGATAGAGACTACAACAGAGCTAAGTGGAGAGACACACCCTTTCGTGAAAGGATTCAAGAAATAATTGCGGATCTCCTTAAAACACACTCAGAAGTACTTCTTTTAGATATTCATGGGATGGAAAAACCAATTACATCATTCGATGAAATTACCGTCTTATTTGGCACGGCTGGGGGAGTCACTATTGACGTTGACTATATTGATATGCTCCGTGAAGAACTAGAAGCAAAAGGTATTCACGGTGAATATGCATTTATGGAGGCCCCTCAGTACATGGGCGGTGACATTGTATCACATCACGGAAAGCCCTCAAGAGGAGTACATGCAGCACAACTCGAAATCGCAGCAAAAAATAGACAATTAGGAGAACGAGACCTTATTGATGCAGTTGTAAATTTTATCAGAAGATTTGACTTAACAAAGCATTATAAGCACGAATTTAAAAAGACACAGATGAGGAGCCTGCTAAAAGATGCTGGCGCAAAAAGGATTAGCCAAGATGCACCCGAAGTTCTCCGAGATATTTTAGAAAGTATAACCATTCAAATTAGTGTACATGCTGCTAGTATTGCAAGCTCATCTGATAGGAAGACTATAGAAAGAAAAGATATTAGTAAAGTAGCCTCAAAGCTTTTAAAAAGAAGTTATTAGTTTTTTGTTTATCAGATAGAATATTTTCAATAGAAACAACAAGGAGAGGAGAAAAATATGCCTGTAGTGACAAAAAAAGTCAGTTTTCAAACTAAAGGTGAAGTAGACATAATAGATATTACAAAAAAAGTGAATCAAGTAATTAAAGAGACAAAATTAAAAGAGGGCAATGGAATTGCCACAATTTTTTGTCCTGGGGCGACAGGAGCTATCACAACCATTGAGTACGAACCTGGTTTACTTGAAGATTTGCCAAATACACTTGAAAAAATTGTACCAAAAAATGCATATTATAAGCATCATGAAATGTGGCATGATGGAAACGGTCACTCTCATGTTAGAGCGTCTATCATGGGACCAAGTCTTACAGTACCGTTTAATGAAAAAAGACTTATACTAGGGACATGGCAGCAGGTAGTTTTTGTTGAATTGGATGTAAAGCCGAGAAATAGACAGATAATTGTCCAAATCATTGGAGAATGACATATATACACGCAAGCCTTAGTATCGTGGTTCTTATTTGAGAACAGCATACATCAATTAGAGCTTACTAATATGCAGAGCAATATCCACGTGTTACGTAGTCTTAAGATATGTGATTGCAATTTTCGACAAAAGAACAAATCTGAGGTATAACCTTGCATAAAATTAAACTAGTTGTGACAGGTCCTGTGGCTTGTGGTAAATCTACTTTCATTAAAAAGTTTGGTGGAGACCGAGCGTTTAGTGTAGATTATGAGGGCAGAACGGTAGCTTTAGATTTCGCACGGTGTACTATATCAGGAATAGACGTCTTTGCTTTCGGTACACCTGGTCATGAGCATCTTGAGTTTATGAGAGAAATCTTAGTTCAAGGAGCAGAAGGGTTACTTGTTCTTTTTGATAGTACAAAACCTCAAACGTTTAAAATCGCACTTCAGATGCTCCAACGATTGTTAGATTGTCTTCCCGAAAAAATTCCCTTCATTCTCGTTGCAAATAAACAGGATTTGCCTGATGCCCTAGATGTGGACTATTTTTCTCTGGCCGCGGGTGATTCCTTTCCAATTGTTGGTGCCAGCGCGAAAACAGGAGAGGGCGTTGGGAGTGCTATCGCCATGCTATTGCGTAAGGCATTGAAAATCATTCCTGCAGTTTAAAAAAATAACCTAAACTAGTCGAGTTCAACTCTTTTTCCATCTTCGGATATGTGTGCCTTCAATTTGTTCTTTGTAATTAATTCGTTTACCTTTTTCCTTATTTTCCTCTCATCCGTTCCAAACTCGTTTGCAAGTGTCTTAAAAGATACCTGACCCCTGCTAGTTATGATTGCAACTAACACTTTCTTGGAAATCCTCCGTGGGACATACATTATCGCTACGGCAATGGAAAAAATGGCAACGCCGAAAATAATAAAACCGACCCAGCGAGGAAAACTAGTCCAAAAATTTATTGGGCTCAATTCTGCCCCTTCTATAGTGCAATCTAATAGTAGTCCTTCGTTTATTCCCCAATCATAGACTTTTACCGCAATTACATTTTTTCCTTCACTTAAAAGCGGGGTGACATCGTAGATCTCAGCGGTTTGCCAGTGGAATTCTGGAGCATTCCCAAAATAATGTGAATCAGATCCAACAAATACATCATTGACATAAAGCCAATAATCATCATCAGCTGTAACTCTTAGAAGTGCTGAAGTCGGTTTATTAGTAAGGTAGAAACTTTTTCTGAAGTATACAAAAACGTCATCGCCACCAGCACTTGCGGACCAGATCCATTGTGCTCTCGTGTTCTCCATATTTTTAATGTCTGAAGGAGCTAACTTATGTTTATGTGGAGCATCAACATCCCACCAGAAGGTATCATCATAATTTACTTCAGTCCAATCAGTGGAGTTAGGAGGAATTGCAGAATATGCTTTCCAACTCCAGTCTGTGGTAATTGATACATTTTCGGCAAAGACAGGTTGAATAGACACCAAACTATATAGGATAATAAAAAGGGCGATAATCAGCGGCCCACATATCTTCTTCTTCATGGTTGTGCCTCTGTACATTAATCAGATATTAACACTAACGTTCGGTTTTATACCATTCTTGTTTGCCTTTAATAAGAGAGATAATAGTTCCGATTGTTATTATTGTATAGATTGGAATCATAAACGGTAAAGCAAGTCCTACGAATGCTGTTTTCCATTTATCAAGACCATAAACGTACAACCAACTGCAACAAAGCGGTACTGCTAGGAGTATACACCAAATAAAGTAATTCAGGGGATATGCCCACAGACCAAGACCTGGCCATGAAAAGAATTTTTCAAAGGTTAGTAAAAGTACCAGCAATAGAAACGCCGGATAAAATATGATTGGAAAGAGCATATAAGTAGCATAAGCTAATTTTCTAGTTCTTGATACGTCAATAGCGCTATATAATTTTGTAAAATGAGTTTTAGCAACTTGAATGGCCCCAGTTGCCCATCTAATTCTCTGTTTTATGAACGCTTTTAGACTTCTAGGTTTATCTTCTGGAACAAAGATATCGGTATATTTGATCTTGTATTTATTTAGTAGCAAACGTGTGGATAACTCCAAATCCTCAGAGAGGTAATCATTCCAGCCAAAATTTTTAATTACATCAGCCCTAAACAGACCAGCACGTCCAATAAAGTCAGCACCTTCTAAATGACTCCAGAGATAACGTAAAAAACAGCCCCACGTTTCATCAATTGATGCAAATGTCTCAACAAAGCGGTTTGAGCTAGTAGGGACAGGAATTGCCTGAATTCCAACTGCAGTATCATCAAGTTCTGCTAGCATTCGATCTACAAAATCGATGGGAGGTAAGCAATCAGCATCAAGAAAAAGAACATAATCGCCTTCTATGTGCTCCATCGCCTCTCTCAAAGCAGAGACCTTTCCTCCTCGTTCCTCTCGTATTAAAAGCACATCCAATTGATCGCGAAATCTTTCTGCGATTTCATGGGTTTTGTCGCTTCCGATATCACAAACATAAATGATTTTGCAACGCGCATTATTATACTCTTTTAAGCGAAGTGAGGATAGAATACTTCTCTCAATCAAGCGTTCTTCATTGTAGGCTGTAACAATAAGTGAAACGTCAAATTCTTGAGAAGTGGGCATTGCAGAGGAATCCATATTTTAAGCCTCAATTCAGCGTAATACCGTATACATCAAATTGAGTCTCTTTCTTCTTAAAACTGAAATATTTGAAAACGATTCTGTCTATCGTAATGAGTCATTAGGATTAGAAGCTTTACCAGGCTTTGGAGTTTTTAGTTTGAAAACATAGTCTGCAGTATTTTGAAGGGCTATACTAAAACCTGGGTCGAAGCCAATCGCTACTGTCTCTAATCCTTGTTCCTTGGCTTTTCGTAACAGAATTGCTGCACGTGCATGTCGTGATGCAATAACGAGCGTTTTTACATTGGATTCATATAAGAGTGTCATTGTTTCCATTGCCATTGCTACATGGATATCTCCAAGAGCTACCACAGGACTAAATCCGCTGTTTGAAATAGCTTGTAATAATTTCTCTGGGGCGTGTCTATTTAGAAAGACCTTTGCCACTTGGATCTTACCTAATTCCCTTGCTGCGTCTTCAATATATTCTAAACGGACTTGATCTCCAGCAACTCTTCTCAAAATATTTGGCCCATCGATAAGTAAAGCTATTGGTTTGCCTCCTCGTTTGAAGATCTTCTTGATGATCTTCCACTTGGACAGTTGTTCTTCCATTTCGAATTACCCACCAAAAATAGGAGAATAGTTGATCAAATAGTTAGTAATTAATTGTCTTTTTAATTGGTTTAATAAATGGACGTTAAATATTTAGATTTTTCGGAGAACTTGTCAATCGTCAACTAAAGTACTATTTTAGTGAATCTGAGATATATTTAGAATTATAAATGTTTTCATTTTTGCCAATTGGACTAGTTACGGTAACCATAGGCGAGAATTGGGCTTTATATAAGAATTTAAGTGAAATCAACTTATCTTTAAGATGCAACACTTTTCTAAGACGCAATAGGAAGAGCGAAATGACCATTTTATTACAAGGATTTTGTTACTAATTCCGTCGGCATTGTAGGAAAGACTATGTCCTTAAAGGCTACTCTCATTGAACGTCTGAATTATGATGTTTTAAAAAATGCGGGAATCTTAAAATTTATTAGGAAAGGCATTTGATTTTAATACTTTTAATACTGCCCGCACGTTCAATCAATATCTGGCCTGCTTGGGGATCAGTTCTAATCGCTTCCTGAGCTCGTTCAGCAATTGCCCAACCGCCCGCGTAGGCTTCCAGACAGCCATGATTGGGACAATGGCACTTTCGCCCGTCAACAACTATAGTTGTATGACCCAATTCTCCCGCAGTATTTGTACATCCTTCCACCACCTGTCCACCGCTGACAACACCTCCGCCGATACCTGTACCAACGAAGAGGACAACTAAGTCATCTACTCCCTTGCCAGCCCCGTGACGCCATTCTCCCCACAGTGCAGCACGCACATCATTCGTTACAACTACAGGAATTCCTAGGGCCTTTTCAAGTTCTGATTTCAGGGGTACGTCACGCCAGCCTAAGTTTGTGCCATATTTTACGATTCCTGTTGACGCTTCTACCTGTCCAGCAACGCCAATCCCAAGAGCCTGTCCTTCATGCTCTAAATCGGCCATACAATCCGTTACACAGGCTATAATATCGGCAATAACTCCTTCTGCGCCCTTTTCTGGATTTGTAGGATGTCTTTCTCTAGCCAAGACATAACCGGTATCATCTACCAGTACCGTCTCGATTTTAGTACCTCCTAAATCTACACCGAATGTAAAAGGCTTTTTAAATTTTTGAGCTATTTTCTATTACCCTCCAAAACCGCTGTCGCATTAGGGACTTTGAATCCCTCACAAACTAATGGTTTATTCTTGGATGATACACTATGGCATCGGTATAATGCCTTATAGTAGGGAGTCTCAAGTTTTTTAAGAGAACGGATTAGGTATGTGCTTAAAGACTCCCAAAGGTTGAAAAATTAAATTTAAACACAATTCTTATCTAATGGGATAATCAAACAACTTGAAATTTTTTAGTTACATCTTAAAGAGAGGAGATAATAAAAAGTGTAAACCGCATAATAGTTTATTTATTGTTTTTAGTACTCTCGTCCTTTTCTTCTTCGATTTCCGCAGCTAATTCTATAGCCGTCTTTGTCGGCTTAACTTTTGTCTTGTCGCCTACACTTTCAAGCATAACAAGTCCTTCGGTTTCGAGTTCCATAGCTAACCTACGAACAAGAGCAGGCGGTTCGCCGAGTGCCAGCCTAATTTCGTCGAGACCAAGACCACCCGGGACTTCTTCTGCCATAAACAATATCTTATATTTAGGATCGGTTTCCAAACGTTTCCTAAAAAGTGTAGCTCTTTGTCTTAAGGCTTCAAATCTAACCTTAACGTCCTCTTGATCTCTTTCATAGCCGTCAGTAAGTTCTTGAAGGTGTTTGTTTTCATTTCGTAGGAGTTCAACCTCTGTCTCAAGATTTTGTATACGAGTACGAGGCGCTGATAATTCGTCTTCTAGCTGAATAATTTTGGTACGTTCCATAGATAGTATTTCAGAGAGTTCAGCATACGACCTTTGTTGCTCTTCGATGGTTTCGTTTAAGGATTCTGTGCGCGATTCTTTATCTTTAATCTCGCTAGTTAGAGTATTTATTTCATTTTCAATCTTTGAAATCTTTGAGTTTAATTCAAATACTTCTTTATCTTTTTCCCTTAATTTTTCTTGAGTTTCTGCGATCCTCATATTTTCTTGTAGAAGTATTGTTTTGTACTTGGCGATTGAAGTTTCATATTGCTCTGTTAGATATTTATTCTGTTTTTCTGATTCTTCCATTTCTTCACGCGTTGAATTGAGTTGAGTTGTGAGTTCTTGAACCTGGGTATCTTTTTCATTAATAGTTGAAGCATATTCTCGAATATTTTCTTGAAGAGCATGAGTTTCTCCTTCTGTACGGAAAATCTCACCCCTCAAACGTTCAATCTCTGCATTAAGATCAATTGATTGCATTTCTAAGTTTGTATTCAGTTCTTTTTGTGATCGAGTCTCTTCTTCAAGTTCTTTTATCCGTGATGTTAACGATTCTATCTTTTCACTACCTGATGCAATTTGAGTATCACTTATGTGCAATTGGGATTCTAGATCCTTGGTATGTGATTCTTTTGCATTTAACTCTTCCCTTAATTGGCTTAATTCTGAATTGGCGTCATCAAGTTTCGAGGTTAATTCTTCAATTGCTTTCTTTTGCTCTTCTTCAGCTTTCACACGCAAAAGCTCTGTTTCTTTTCGAAGATTCTCCAATTCATCCTGTAGATTTGTTATTGCATCGTCCTTCTCTTGAAGAGTATTTTTTAAACTCTCTAACTCTTTATCTTTTTCTACTAGATTGCCTTGTAAATTTCCTAGCGCCACTTCCTTCTCAGATAGAGTATTTTCCAGTTCCGATAAAGTATTTTGAGAATCCATCATTTGATTACCGAGTT
>JAECRW010000192.1 GCA_016294985.1 Candidatus Sifarchaeum marinoarchaea
GTTCGTCCCTTTCCTGCAAATTTGGTATCATAATACCTGATCTGGGCTTGTATCATAGGTGTAGGGCTAGCATAAGGGACACCTACAATGATCACCCCATTCATTTCGTTGCCTGGATAGTCTGCTCCCTCCGCTGAACGCCCACCCATGACCCCTAGCAAAACTGCACCGTCAAAGTTTGCAAAGTCCTTAAATTGTTGTATAAGTTTGTCATTTTCGTGAGAACTCATATAACGTTTCTCTGTTAACAGAGGTTTACTTAGGGCATCCTCTAATCCTTCAGTTAATAATCCATCGAGAACATTATAACTTGCGCAGAACACGCCAATATTTTGAGGCGTATTTTTACAAATCTGGCTAATCAAATCGACCATTTTAGAATATGTCTCAGGAGTTCGCTGTTTTAGTGCTGTAGAAACTCCTCTACAAATAAATGCACATACGTTTTCATTTGAATAAGGCGAAGGAAGTACCTCATTCTTTGTGTCACTTGGAAGTCCTATCTTATCAATAAATGCGCTAATAGGTTGTAATGTTCCAGATGCGCAAATAGTTGCAAAAGCGGATTTTATAATAGTTTTTGTGCAATAACGTGGGTCAAGAGCAGAAATTGTTAATTGCGCATTGACTTTTCCAGAAGATTTGTATTTTTTTAACAGATGTACAAAATCAATTCTTTCACTAGTTTCTATCCATTTTGTCATAAATTCTGCAGTCCTTCTGACAAACGAACGCGGATGTTTTCCCGTCTTTAATAATTGTTTTTGAATTACTTCTCCCGCTTTATTCATCTTATTAAAAAACATGCTACCTAAAGTCAGTCCAAGTTTGTTTTCTACTTGTTTAAGGAACTCCAAGGGCTCAATAAACGTTTCATCTTCATCTTTCTGAATGTTTTTGAGATTTTGCTCAAGAACACTGTATAACGCTTTTCCGAACTTTTCGATAATTTTTGAATTAAAATTTTTTGATTCTTTAATAACCGCTTTAATGCTATATCGAGAAAGTGAATCACTCGCAATTTCAGTAGCGATTTGGGGGAGATTATGTGCCTCATCTAATATCAAGATACATTCGTTAAGTGGTCTTTCAATATATCTTAGAAAATTATCTCGAATGCTTGGATCAAATATGTACAGATAGCTTAATGCTATAATATCTACTCGTTGTATAAGCCGCCTTGCTAATTCATAAGCGCAAATTTCTTCATTTTGGCAAATTTCAAGAAATTCTGCGCCAGTAGTTGGTTTTTCCAAGAAATAGTGCTCAAGTTCTGAGATGTACCAAGACTCATTTTGTATTTTCTCAAAAGAATCGCATCTCTTTCTTTTTTTCAATTCCTTGCACAAAAGAAGAGCCGATTTTGCGTCAGGTGCATATTTTTTGACAAGTTCGTTTGAACAGGTCTCGTTTCTGCCTCTTATTGCAAGACCAGAAACTTCACAGCCTTTTTCTCGAATTTTATGAACTTCCTCTAGGACGCGATCTGCTTGCCTATGCGTTCGACAACAGTAAATTATAGTTCTACCCTCGCTTTTTGCTGAGTGTAGTGCACCAGCTAGAATACTAATGGTTTTTCCAAGCCCATTGGCACCCTCTATAACAAGGTGCCCTCCCTCTTGTGCCACTTCATTGACGAGATTAATTAATTTGGCTTGAGAGGGTCTAAGATTCTTGTAAGGGAAGAACTCCTGTGCGTTTATTGGAATCTGGTCTTTCATAATTTATCCGCAATCCATCTCAGTGTTTCTTGTCATGGGAGTGTCCAGAATAAAACACTTTTTTAATAAAATTATTTAGGATTATTAATCAAACTGTCTAATTTAGCTTCCAATAACTCTGATAGCTGATTAATTGTGAGATCCGGTCGATATTCGCCCTCACTTTTTTGTTCATCATTTCTTTTGAACCATATGGCTTTAAGTCCTGCTTTTTTCGCACCAATTACATCACATATCAAGCTATCTCCAATATGAATGACTTTATTTGGCTTCATGTTCATAAGATCAGCTGTATGATTGAAGATCCGAGGAAAAGGCTTAGTAAATCCGTGGTCTCCTGAAATAGTTATTACTTCAAAGAAACCAGATAGATTATACTGCTCTAATTGGGTACGAATAAAGGGCGGATAAGTAAAATTACTGATTAATCCAAGTTTATATTTTTCCGAGAGGTTTTCTATTACCTCTAAGGCTCCGTCAACAAGCTGAACACCTGCATTAAGAATCCTAAAATATGTGTCAGTAGTTTCTCTAATAACCTTACTTGTTTCCGATGCATGGATTCCTATATCTGTAAATATTTCTATGAGATTGCTACTATAACGTGTTTCTATTCCTTCGTCTATTCTTTTTTTCAGCACTTTCTCCCAATGAGATGAGACCTTATTGAGGAATTCGGTAAAGTCAATAGTTAGACCGTGTTTCACTCCAACATCGTAAACAGCTTTCAAAGCTCTCTTAGAAACATATTTATCTTTAGGTTCAATAAGTGTGTTGAAAAAATCGAAAGTTATTCCCATGGTTTTTTAAGGATCCCCATTACAATATAATATTTTTGGGTGCGGGATAAAGAGCAGAAACCTTTGACATCCTACTATCAAGCCCTTCTGCTCACATTTAGCAGGATAACGGCAATCTGTCTCTTATTGTGCAAAGCACTTCAAAGTTTATTTCTTTGAAAATCCTGCACTATTAAATTGGCTATTACCAGCAGATGGTTTCTTAATGAAGTGTGACCATATTGAGCTAAAACCCTTTGGATGTTTAAGTGCAAGGTCGTCTTTTAGTGCAATGTGTTCTAGCAGGTTATTGTTGCATGAAAATCGATGAAAACCGAAATGATGAAAAAGTTTTTTTGTCCTCTAATCCTAATAAAAATTGTCTTTGTTAGAATATCAACAAATAGTCCTAGGATTGCTTATTACTTGACTCAACAAAAAATATCAAAAACAATGCTTCAGGAGTACTATTCTAACTATTTTGATGTTACCCCCCTCATTAATATTATAGGA
>JAECRW010000193.1 GCA_016294985.1 Candidatus Sifarchaeum marinoarchaea
TCCGAGAAATAATAGCTGCCACTCCAATAAGCAATATGAAAGCCATAACCAGTATGACACGGTACCTCTTCTCCAGTAACTTATCTTTCAATTTCTTGATTATCATTTTAGATTTACTTCCTCTATTATCCTGTAAGTGGGTCCTTTGGAACTGAGTTGACTCTCCATAACCAGCACTCTGTCCACAGAAAATTCGCCCACATCATGCCTTTCCAATTCTTCGATTTTCTTGACCAATTTCTCCCTTTTCCTCGGAGATCTGACCCTGCCAATTGTCAAATGGGCAGAAAACCCTCTCTTCTCTTTGGCAAATCCTAAATAGGAAAGGTTTTCCTCAATCCTCTCACTTAAATTTTTCAGTTCCTCCTTACCTTCACCGACTCCAACCCATACTACCCGTGGAGACTTAAGATTGGGAAAGCCACCTAACCCGAAAATGTGAGCCCTGAAATTGGAAATCCCGGCGGTTGCGAGCCTTATCTTTTCAATTACCCCGGAAAGCTTGTCCTCACTGACCTCGCCCAGAAATCTTAGAGTGATGTGGAGATTTTCAGGCTCAACCCATTTGACATCCGGATCTCCTTTTCTGAACTCCGCCTGAATTTGAGCAATCTTTTCCCTTACTTCACTGGATATTCCCACAGCAATAAAAGTTCTCATTCCCTCCACTCCAAGAATAGTCTACTGGCAATTTTTAAATTATAACAGCATTCTTGCTAAAAAGCAATAATTTTTTCTATGAATGATACGTAACTTAGAAATGATACATTCGGGAACCCAGAAATGTTACATTGGGAACATAAAATGATACATTGACTAAGAAGCCATTTTTACTGCTTCACTTTCAAAAACGGTTTATAATGATGATACTTTTAGGTTTCAGGACAAACCCTACAAATTAGGCCAATTCCCGGGTAGAAAGATAACCGTTGCCTTAGTCTCTGGCAAGAACCTTATGGCCTTTAAAGATAATCAAAAAATATGGCAGTATCATTTTGCCGGATACCATTGATTACTCACATATCGACAATATTAACAAAGAAAGAAAAAGAAGCAAAATGAAAGAAAAACTGCTACTGCCCAATGTATCTTTTCTGCCTTCCCGCACGTATCTTTTTAAAAGTTACATAACATATTTTTTGTATGAAAGAGAGAATTTCGGGGCAAGAGCGTATTACTATGCCAATCCCCCATCATAATAATAAGAGAAAGGTTTAAGGCGAGGAGAGCGGTTTAGGTATGAATTGCAAAAATTGAGTGAAGTAATATATTCAAATCATATTATATATTTCTAAATATCGGTATTTAATTATTACTTTTTTGACATAAACTATCGACCAAACCCGCTTCTTCGAAGCCTTTAGCTCTCAATCTGCACGCATCACACTCGCCACAAGGTTCTTCTTTCCCCTGATAACAACTCCAGGTAAGTTCTAAAGGCACTTTTAGCCTTACTGCTTCTTGTACTATCTCTTTCTTTGTCATTTGAATTAAAGGGGTTTTTATCTCTATTTTGCCCCCTTTTACTGTCTTTTTTATAGCTACATTAATCAGATTCTGATATGTTTCTATATATCCCGGTGTTGTATCTGGATAACCTGGATTATCTATCATATTTGCACCTATATAAATTGCGTCTGCGTCTATTACCTCGGCAAAACTCAAAGCTACGCTAAGAAAAATTGTATTTCTTGCCGGTACATAAGTCGGTGGGACATCGTTGACTATTTCTTCTATCTCTCTTCCCATAGGAACTTCTATGTTATCCGTTAAAGCCGAACCTCCTATTTGTCTCAAATCAATCTTAATCTTTTTAAACATTGCACCAGCTTTCTCAGCTATTCTTCTTGAAGATTCGACCTCCTTGAGATGCCTCTGTCCGTAGTCAAAACATAATGCATAAGGGACATACCCATCTTCTATCGCCTTGTACAAGCAAGTGGACGAATCAAGTCCACCGCTTAATAATACTACTGCTTTTTTGTCTTCTTTCGTTGTTTCCCATTCCATTTTCTTTTTCTTGTAGCCTTCCATTTCTTATGGCCACAATCGGCTATCGAGCGGGTCGTAAATTCTTTCTCAGACGCTGCCCCTATCTCGCTGGAAGATGCGGAGAGTTACAATCCCCTATTAATCGGGTCTTAAATTCTCTCGAAATCTCTAATTAAGTTAAATTTTAAGCTCTATACTTTTTCCCTATTTAGGGAGGCTTTGATGAATTCTCTAAACAGGGGGTGTGGCCTGTTAGGTCGGGACCTGAATTCTGGGTGGAACTGAACTGCTACAAACCAGGGGTGGTCTTTAAGTTCAACAATTTCTGCCAGATGCTTTTTCTCATATTCGCCAGTCACCAAGAGCCCTTTTGCTTTTAACCTGGCTCGAAACTTATTGTTCAATTCATACCTGTGTCGATGCCTCTCAAACACAAGTTCATTTTTGTAGGCACGAAAAGCGAGAGAGTCCTTTTTGACTCTGCATGGATAATTCCCCAGCCTCATCGTTCCGCCTTTTTGAAATATTTTCTTCTGCTCAGGAAGCAAATCGATAACTGGATAGGAAGTATCTGGTTTAAATTCTGTGCTATGTGCTCCTTTCATTCCGCAGGCATTTTGAGCGAAATCTATTACTGCGCATTGCATTCCTAAACAGATACCCAGAAAAGGAACTTTATCCTCTCGAGCAAATCTAGAAACCCTTATTTTCCCGTCGATTCCTCTCTCGCCAAAACCTCCTGGAACAAGAACTCCATCCACGGTTCTTAATTCTTTCCCCAATTTTCTATCTTCTACATCGATATATTTTATCCTAACATTTACATTATTAGCTAATCCTGCGTGAGCCAATGCTTCCCAAATACTTTTATAGGCATCCCTTAGCTCGGTGTACTTCCCTGCAACACCAATTTTGACATCTTTTCTTAAATTTACTATTTTGTTAACAATTTCTTTCCATTTAGATAAATCACTCCTCCTTCTCCTCAAACGTAACATTTCCAATAAAATAG
>JAECRW010000040.1 GCA_016294985.1 Candidatus Sifarchaeum marinoarchaea
AAGGGATTTTGATTTTTCTTAAGATAATTAGATTCAGAGGGAGGTGAAGTTCTTTCGCAATTACATAGCCGACTGGGACTCCACCCGCAGGGATGGCTAAAAGTATCGTATCTTCATTACAATAATCTTCAAGTTTTTCGGCAAGCAATTGACCAGTATGTTCTCGATCCTTGAATACATGAGTTTTATTTCTAAGGGAACGATCCTCGATTACATTTGAATTAAATGAAAACAAATTAAGCCTCCTTCAATTAAAAGATGTTTTCCTGTATTTTATTACTAATTAGAAAGCAACATCGAAATCATCAAATTCTCCGGTTGGATCCTCCCATTTGACCTCAACGTTCTTAATAATAGCAGCCGGAGGTCCTTCGTGACAAAATTTAATCATTTCTTCAACTTCCTTTTTAGACCCTTCGAAAACCGCCTCAACGTAATCAGGATTATAAACATTTTTTACCCATCCAGTCACGCCAAGCTTATTTGCAACTCGACGCGTAGTTGCCCTGAAAAAAACTCCGTGTACCCTTCCAGACACCAAAACATGAGCTCTGACAGACATCACAGAACCCCTCTTAATTGGCAAAAGTTACATGCATAATTCGGTGAAAAACATTGAGTGATCATCATATATAAGAAATCATTTCGAGTATAAGCACAGTCTTTTGGTGAATTAACTTTGGCTAACAAATGTACCAAATTTTATTAATAAGAGGGAAGCTATGAATACTATAATGAATGGGGGATTTTTTCATGGTTATAAGAGTAGTTGCTTATGGTCTTGGGAGCATAGGGCGTGAAATTGTTAGACTTTTTCTGAAAAGAGGAGGGGAAAAACGCCTTGTTGGAGCTTGTGACATTAATGAGGCAATAGCAGGCAGGGATGTTGGCGAGGTCTTAGGGATCAATAATCTGGGTGTAACTGTTTCTAAAGATCCTAGTCTAGTTATACAAGAAGGAAATGCAGATATTGCTTTGCATTGCACAACCTCCCGTTTAGTAGATGTGAAACCACAGATTCTTCAGTGTGTTAATGCAAAAATGAATGTTATTTCAACGTGTGAAGAGTTAGCGTACCCAATTGGATTTAATGCACGGATTGCCGAGGAGATAGACAGAGAAGCAAAGAGATTTGGGGTCACGGTACTTGGTACAGGTGTAAATCCTGGTTTCGTGATGGATTTGCTTCCAGTCGTATTGACAACTGTATGTAAAACTGTTAACCGTGTTGAAGTAACGAGGATAGTAAATGCATCTCTTCGTCGCGAACCACTGCAAAGAAAAACCGGGGCTGGGCTTTCAGTGGAAGAATTTCTGCAAAAGGTCCAGGCCAAGCAATTGGGTCATGTGGGACTTCTTGAATCGCTTGTAATGATAGGAGATACTCTAGGCTGGGATTTAATTATTGATCAACAAATTGAACCAATAGTCGCAAAAATACCACTTAAAACTGAATATTTAGAAGTAGAACCTGGTAGTATCGCTGGAATTCTCCAAACGGCAACTGGATCTAAAGACGGAAAAGTTTTGATTAAACTAATGCTAAGAATGGAAATCGATGCAATCGAACAATATGATGAAACAATTATAGAAGGCGAACCAGATATTAGTTTAAAAATCCAAAATGGATTATTTGGAGACGATGCGACTGTTGCAATAGTTGTGAACTTGGTTGATGCCGTAATGGATGCTCAGCCTGGTTTTCTTACTATGAAAGATCTACCGTTTCTTCCACATCTCACATAAAAAGAAGTCTTAGTAGACTATACTAGGTTGGAAAGCTCATCTTTCAATTCTTGCAACTTTGAGATGTCATTTATTGTAATAATTCCTTTTTTATCCTCAACTAACCCTTCTGCTTTCAAATACTTGATTGCTCTGTATTTATCTCCTCCCCGCCCCCTAACCAAATCCTTTTTCTTGATTTTTTCCTCTTTTGATTCTAGAATTGCTTTGGTAACGCGTAGTACTTCTCTTATTAGTCTTTTAAACACTCCAGATACTGCCATAATTTCAAGTTCCTTAGCTTCCGATTTAGCTAAGATTTTTTCTGTTCTGTAATCAGAATATTCGAAAATAACCTTTACAGTTTTCTCTTCGCGCGACATAGAGTTCAACCGCCTAGTTAAGTTTATTGTCTTCTTAAGTTGATCGCCCCGCTCCAGAATTCGATTATTGGTCAGTAGAGGAGTTATAGATTCGCAGATAGTAAACATTCGTGTTGATGACTTCTTCGTTTTGATACTTTTTATGCTTTGTTGCGCGCGTTTTCAATTGCAAAATGATGAATATATAACTTAGAATTAGAATTATCCTCTGAAATATTAATCACTTATTAAGCAATCTAAACAGGTTTTTTAATCTATAGTTATTTAGATGCTTTGATATCATTACGAATGTTGAAATCTGTTTCATAATTCATTTTAGGATCGATATATTTTCATTTAACAGCCAATTAGAAATATTTATAAATGGCGCGTTATACTTGGCTCATATTAAACACGGAATTTACATTATAAGTATGGCAGAGATGACGGGTATGAGGTACCCAGGAGATCGTACTCGAACTAGATAATTTCGACACTCTTTTTAACACATTTTCTTCCATCTCAGAGGACATTATCTATTTTTCTGAACGTAAGAAAACTCTATTGTGCGTGAAACTCGTTGTACTCACGTTTATGGAAGATTTACGCCATCATATAACTGAATTTACAATAAAGGAGGTTTAGATATTGAAAGATGTTGAAAAAGTAGTCTTGGCTTACAGTGGTGGGTTAGACACCTCTGTATGTGTGAAATGGTTAGAGGAGAAAAATAATGTAACAGTAGTAACAGTCATTATAGATGTTGGACAACCAAAGGATTTCAAAGCAGTTGAGGAGAGAGCTTATAGCTTAGGCGTAGAAAAGCATTATCAAATCGATGGAAAACAGGAATTTTTCGACAGTTATATTACACCTGCTATCAAAGCAAATGCCCTCTATCAAGGAAAATACCCATTGGACGCGGCACTTTCTCGCCCGCTCATTGCAACGAAACTGGTTGAAATTGCAAAAGAAGAAGATGCTGACGCCGTAGCTCATGGATGCACTGGGAAGGGAAATGATCAAGTGCGTATAGACATCTGCACCACAGCATTGAACCCTAAGCTCAAAATCGTTGCGCCTGTTCGCGAATGGGATTTAGACCGTCCGGCTGAAATCGAATATGCTAAAAAGCATGGGATTCCAGTAGACGCCCACAGTGTATACTCCATTGATGAAAACATGTTTGGACGCTCTATAGAGTGTGGAATTCTTGAATATCCTGAGGAGGAACCCCCAGAGGATATCTTTAAACTAACTACTGACCCCACAAAAGCACCAGATGAACCAGAATATGTAACCATAGGCTTTGAAAAAGGTGTTCCAGTTTCTCTTAATGATCAGAAAATGAACGGTGTAGAATTAATTAGAAAATTGAATGTAATAGGCGGACGGCATGGTGTGGGGCGCATTGATCATATAGAAGACAGGCTTGTAGGCATCAAGTCAAGAGAGATTTATGAATGCCCTTCCGCAATGATATTGTTAGAAGCACATGCAGACTTAGAGAAAATGGTTCTCACTCGTCACGAGAATTATTTCAAACCCATAATCGATCAGAAATGGACTGAGCTTGTATATACAGGTCTTTGGATGGATCCACTAAAAGATGATCTTGACGCATTCATCAATAATACACAGGATCGTGTAACTGGAGCTGTAAAGTTAAAACTCTACAAAGGAAATCAAATAGTCGTTGGAAGGACCTCACCGAACTCACTCTATGATTACGACCTTGCTACATATGAAGAAATATCTACTTTTGACCAAAAGAAGTCAGTAAACTTCATTCAACTTTGGGGACTGCCAACGGTTGTAGCAAGAAACAAAAAGATGAAATAACTAATACAAAATAAAAATCGCAGGTGCCTACATGGACGATTCATCAGTAGATCTTCTACGACATAAACGATTGGGAAAACAACCAAAAGACATCGCTGATTTTTCTTCGTCCATTGATAGTGATAAAAGACTAATTCAAGCGGTAATAGACATCAACAAAGCACACTGTATAATGCTAGCAGAATGTAGCATTATTGACAACAACACATCCAAACAAATCTTGAAGGCATTAGATGCATTGGATCCAGCGATGGAACTAGATCCAATGCTAGAAGATGTTCATATGAACGTTGAAGCTAAGGTCATTGAACAGATCGGTGAAGATATTGGAGGAAGAATTCATACGGCTAAATCTCGTAATGATCAGCAAAATACTGCTCTCCGAATGGTTACTCGAGAGGATATACTCCTTGTTGCAAACACTCTTCTTAATCTCATTAAGACTACGCTAGATTTTGCGAAAGAGCATGTAGACACTCTTATGCCAGGCTACACGCATCTACAACATGCACAACCTATAACGCTAGCACATCACTTTCTTGCCCATGTTAATGCTCTGTTGAGAAATGTGGAGCGCCTGATTGACACATTCCCTAGAGTGAATAGAAGTCCAATGGGTGCCGCTGCTTTAGCTACAACTACTTTTCCCATTTCACGTGAAAGAGTTGCAGAACTACTTGGCTTTTTGGATAACGATAATAAAGCCGCAGTCATGGATAACTCTATTGACGCAGTGACATCAAGGGATTTTCTAGTAGAGGTACTCTCGAATTATTCGATGATCATGTTATATCTCAGCCAAATTTCCGAAGAATTAATACTGTGGAGTACAACAGAATTTAATTTCATAGAATTGCCCGATATTTATACCTCTACAAGCAGCATAATGCCCCAGAAAAAAAATGCTTCAGTTACAGAATTAATCAGAGCAAAAACGGCGTCTGTTTTCGGAGATCTAATGACATGTCTTTCCACAATAAAGGCTCTCCCTTTAAGTTACAATTTAGATCTCCAGGAACTTACGCCCCATCTTTGGCGAGGGTTTAAGACAACATATGATTCATTAAACATGCTTTCAGGTTGTATTGAAGGAATTACGGTCAACAAATCTCGAATGAAGGAAATGTGTGTCAACAGTTTTATAACAGCGACCGATCTAGCTGATTTTCTTGTTTCTCAAACTCAGCTTCCGTTTAGGACAACACATAGATTAGTAAGTAATATAGTACTAGCGCTTCTTAAGATGGGGAGAAAAAGGCTAACAGATTTAGATAAAGATCTTTTTGACAAGATTTGCCTTGAAACCCTTGATCAAAAACTTGATGTTGATTTTACTAAACTTGTTAAGGCTATTGACCCTCTGGAGAGTGTGAAATCTAGAAAAACAATTGGTGGACCGTCACCAGATACTGTACGCGCTACAATAGCGGATAAAGAAAAAGTACTGGAAAAAATATCAGTCACAGTATCCACGCTCGTAGATTCTATAGAACAGGTTAAGGAAAATTTAACTTCATATTTCCGTCAATAGCCTTCATGCGAACAAATACAAGTCTAGAAATTTGATAAAGTAATCCGAAACAATGTCTTTTTATAAATTTGTGAGATTATACACCAAAGTAATAATAGATCTTATTGCATATATCTCATTAAGAATTGCCCATGTTTTCCCATCTGCTAAAAAGTTATTTTTTTTCTACAAAAAATAATTGGCAGTTATTTTAATCGATAAGAACCCATCAAACTTTTATTTAGAAAAACCTATGATATATAGTGACATTTGGAGTTTAAAATTTAAAATCACTGTATCTGGAGGATTTTATATGAACCATTTAAGAGAGAAATTAAAAATCTCCCAGCAGAATTTTGAAGCAGTTCAAAAATTCCTTTTAGATGAGAATAATCCTTTGATAAATGACCTTTTCCAAGTTATAGAGAAGTATGGAGGAGTGGAGGAAATAAACAAAAAAGCTGCCGAAGCTCGAAAATTAGACAATATCTTACAAAAATTGGAAACTAAAAAACCAGAATATGTCAATGATTTAGACTGGTTAATAGAACGACGAGATAATAACGCGTTCATAAGTTATGAAGATTACAAACGCAAAGTGTTAGGAGATCATTATGATACAATCACTTTTGATAAAACTTTTGAGGTAACTTTAGAACTCTCTGCATGTCAATATTTCCCCTTTCTTATTAGAGGCTCAAAAGAGATGATAGAAAAACAAGAACTAATGCCAGGACGTATTATCAGAGTAAGAAGAATGAAGGAGCAAGAGGAAGATGGAGATCTTTTAGCTATGACAGCAGCTGTAGATATTATGGGATCCTCTATCGTAGAAACCTTAGACACAAAAGGTTCAGCTCCAGGATCTGATGGTCTTCCAGTGAATGTTCATTTAGGTGGACCTGAAACAATAACAGGTTATTTCGGAGGAATCGGACAACCAAACAATTTTGCATTAAAGTGGGTTGATGAATTCCTCTACTACTATACGAATTATGGTACAAAACAAGTGCTTAACATAAATCCTGGCACAGTCATTTTAGGTTATTTCCTTTACAAACTTGGTATTAATAATGAATTCAAAATCTCTGTTTTTATGGGAAATGACAATCCTTATTCTGTAATATGGACTCTAATGACTGCTAAACTATTCTCTCGAGAGGATGGTACTTCACCATTAATTGGTTTTAACTTATCTAACGCTGTTAATAATAAGACTATAGAGATAAGCGCATATATAAGAAAAGAATTTGATTTTGAAGATGTTGTCAGATTAGAACATCATATCATCGAAACTTGGAAATCTATAGTTAGACAGCCTTATGATAGAACCGCAGAATTAGTAGAAGTAGTTAAAAAAGTAAAAAATATCAGTGCTAAACACGAAGGAGGTCCTGTTGAAATAGAGAAAACAAGAGAACATCCTTCTGATATCATTGATTACTTTAAATCCAAAGAACAGATAACCGAAGAAGGTATTTGGGACCATCTTTTACAAAACTATCTTGACCGACATACAGCTGTAAATAATACTGCTAAAGCACTCATTAAAAGTGGAACTGACATTATTGCTGCCAGAAAACTTCATCGTCGTTAAGAAACTATGTAGTATAAGAAACGTCAAATATATTTCCCCAGGCGTGAATGCGCATCTATTTCATTTTAGATCCAATTACACTCGCAGCCTCAATTAATTGGTTAATTTCTGATTCTTTATGTGCCGTGGAAACAGCTCCACCACCATGCATTACAAAAAATCCCCTGTTGATCAATCTGAGTTTAAATTCCTTGTCTCTTTTCTTGGCGTCAGTGAGAAATTCTATATCTCTTGGATTTTTTAGAGTTACATCTTCTTCATAAGGAAAATGTGTCTGAAAGAGAGAGCCTACACCGGTACATTTCGCGTTTATGCCTTGTTCAATTAACACTTTCTCAATTCCTTGCCTAGCATTCTGGCCCATTGCATTTATTCTTGGGTAGATTTTTCTTTCATCTTTTTGTAAAATAGAGAGCGTTTTGATCCCAGCAATCATGCTTAATGGATTGATTGAAAAGGTACCCCCTCCAACTAGTGCAGAATCCCACTTTTTGCGGTCTTTAAGTGGGCTTGCTAGGTCTAGAATATCTTCACGACCACATACAGCGCCTATAGGCATCCCACCTCCTAATATCTTCCCAAATGTTACCAAATCAGGCAAGATATCATAGAACTCTTGTGCTCCGCCTAAAGCAAGGCGAAAACCAGTGATCACCTCATCAAATATGAGTTCACTGTCAAACTCTTCTGTCAGTTCCCTTAATGCCTTTAAATATTCTTTTTCAGCAGGAATAAAACCTCCTGCGCCAACAACTGGCTCAATAATTACCGCTGCAAGGTCATCCTTATGTTTAAGAAGTATTTGTGATGTTAATTCAATGTCATTGAAGGGCAAACCTATCGTGTATTTAGTGGCCTCAGGAAGTAAACCTGCAGAGTCGGGTTTATCATAGGGCTTATGAATGTAAACACTGAGAAAGCTGTTTCCGCCGTGCCAACCGCCCTCCACTTTGGCAATGATCTTTCTTTTTGTGTGTGCTCTTGCTAATCTCACCGCATACATTGTTGCTTCAGTTCCTGATACACCGAATCGAACCATTTCTGCACATGGAACAATATTATGAACTAATTCTGCAAATTCCACTTGAAGATTATTAGTAATCCCCCAGTGAGTTCCATTTTCAAGTTGTTCTTTTAGTGCATAAATAATGGGTTCAGGTGCATGTCCAAAGATGAGACTGTAGTGCCCCATCCAATAATCCGTAAATTCATTTCCATCAATATCATAGATCTTTGATCCCTTTGTTCTATTGATATAGACGGGATATGGTGGAAAATATCTAATATTATGACATACGCCTCCCGGCATCACCTTGGTTGCCTTTTCGAACAAAGTTTTAGATTTTGGTGTTTTTTTGAGATAAACATCATTAAAATCTGTCATAGTTATGCACACTCTAAATTGCTTGTATATGGTTTTTGTGAGACATATGCTAGAAGTTCATTCATATTTATAGTGCAGCTTTGAATTTGATTGAAAGAAGATGGTCGTAATATCTAAACTTAAATAAGCTGATGAGATACGAAAATTTATTTCGGATATTTTAAGAAAATGTTAAATCTCACACGAGGAGATGAAATGACCAAAATAGAAATTTTTGAGGAGAACGTTTGCCCAAATTGTAAAAAACTAAAAGCATTCTTAGAAGAAAAAGGCTTAACTTATGTCCCATTAAATATTCAAGAGAATCCAGACCATAAAGTTGAAGCGTTAATGAATAATATCTTTGCACTCCCAGCGTTGCGCATCGGAAATGATATTCTACGTGCAAAAGAAATGATTTCAGAAACGGGAGAGTTTCTCGGGGATGCCGTTTTGCAATTCGTTAACGAGCGAACCGGTAAAGATTAATAACTTCTTTGAGTTTTTACTTCTATTTTTGCAAATTTATTTTAATGTGAAATACTATATTATTCCGTCATATTGTTTGAAGAGGGAAGTTTATGGTTTGGTTAATGGGAAAGGATGAGATCGAGGTCGAAATGCCAGAGGAATGGGGAGGAATTGTTCCCACAGAAGTGTTTTTTCAAAATGCAAAACAAATTGTAGAAGAAGCGCAAAAGCGTAATATAATTATCAGAGTCATTGGCGGCATGGGAATTAGGATGCATTCAGGTGAATTTGATGAATTAGCGCAGAAACTTACGCGACTTAAAGGTGAACAGGAATTCACTGATTTGGATTTCATGACATACAGTAAATATCAGAAAAAAACAATGCCCCGCTTTTTTGAAGAATTTGGAAACCAAGTTTATGGCAAACCTTTCATAAAGCGACGAACGACGATCTCCAGCGCAACTACAAAGCGCCATATTTTCTATCATCCAAAGGGATGGTATTTTATTGATATGTTTTATGAAATTCTAAAATTTAATCACGATATTTACTTCAAAGATCGGCTCGAAATCGATCCATTGACCATCAGTGTTACTGATTTGCTTCTTGGAAAACTGCAAATTACTGAGGTTTTCAGTGACAAAGACCTGAAGGATTCGATCCTTCTGCTTAGGGCTCATGATGTCCAGGAAGGAGTAGAAGAGAATGCTATCAATGCGAAATACATATCCGAGCTTATGGCAAAAGACTGGGGTTTTTATTATTCGGTGACACAAAATCTTAAAGGAATCAAAGAATTTGCACCAGGTATTGATGCTCTGTCAGAGGCAGACATTACCGATGTCACAGCCAAGATCGATAGACTCCTTGAAATTATGGAAGCGAAGCCTAAAGGGATGCGATGGCGGGCGAGGGCAAAGGTGGGTACTAAAAAGCAGTGGTATAGACCTGTGGAACATGATGGAACCGTTGGAGACATGGGAATTTGGAAGTTGAAAGAAACCGTCAAATAGACTGAAAAGTGAAGTTCTCGATTGAATTAAACAGTTAAATATGTCAATGTTTTAGATAATATTTGGAGCATGGGAAGAAGATCCTTTAGTCCTCTTTGGTATTTTCCCTATAGAAGCATCTTTGTTGGTATATCTACTCTAGGAGGGGTAGGTACATGGTAAATCAAAATCCTGATACCAACGAGCAGAAGCAGCCAGAAGAGTCACTTCGTGAAATTGAGGAGAGATACCGCACTTTTTTTGAGGAGTCCAGAGATGCAATCTATATTGTAGACAGAGATGGCAAAATCATAGATGTAAACCTAGCTACTGTGGACTTGATGGGATATACCAAAGAAGAAACGCTCAATATGAATGTTGTGGAGTTTTATGTTAATCCCAGTGACCGGTCCAAGTTTCAGCAGGAAATAGAGAAAATAGGGTCTGTTAAAGACTATGAGGTTAAGTTCCGTAAGAAAGATGGTACAGAGTTGAATTGTCTTCTCACTTCAGCCGTGCGACGGGCTGCTGACGGAAGCATTCTAGGATACCAAGGTATTGTTCGTGAGATGTCTGAGAGCAGACGTGCGGATGAGGAGTTGAGCATCGGCGAGTGGATGAGTTCAGGAGAGTGGATGGGCAAACTGACAGATTACATCCATGATGTCACTGAACGCAAACGTGCGGATGAGGAGTTGAGCATCGGCGAGTGGATGAGCGCAAGCGAGTGGATGACGAAACTAACGGATTATACTGAGAACCTGGAAAGACTCGTAGAAGAGAGGACCTTAGAGCTCAGGGAGTCTGAGGAACGCTATCGTGGATTGTACGATTCCTCAAAAGATGGCATTGTTTCAGTAGACATGGATGGAAAGCTTCTGGAATGCAATCAGGCCTTCGCAGAAATGCTTGACTATACAAAGGTAGAACTGTATCTATTAACTTATTGGGACCTCATATCAGAGAATTGGCATGAAACGCAGACAAAAATCGTCAATGAACAGGTACTTACTAGGGGATATTCGGATGAATATGAAATAGAAGGTATCAAGAAGGATAAAACCATCTTCCAAGTCTCCTTAAGAACATGGCTTATCAAGGATAAAGACGGTGAACCTACTGGAATGTGGAGCATTGTTCGTGATATCACGGAACGCAAGCAGGCGGAACAAGAAATATTTCAATTGAATGAAGATTTGCAACGTCGAGCCGTGGAACTTGAGGCACTTAACAAAGAACTTGAAACTTTTAGTTATTCCGTCTCGCACGATCTTCGTGCTCCGCTTAGAAGCATTAGCGGCTTCAGCCAAGCGCTACTAGAAGATTATTTAGAAAAAATAGATGTAGAAGGGCAAGATTATCTCCAACGAGTGCGTGCGGCAAGCATTCGCATGGGTGAACTTATTGACGCCTTGCTGGGACTTTCTCGGATAACACGAAGCGAGATACATCGCGAGAATACTGATTTGAGTGAAATTACAAAAGAGTTCATAAAGGAACTCCAAGAGGCAGAACCAGAGAGGCAAGTGGAAATTATTATAACACCAGAACTAGTTGCAAATTGTGATCCTCGGCTTCTTCGCGCGGTGCTAGAGAACCTTATCAGTAATGCATGGAAATTTACTGGGAAAAAACCAGTTGCAAAGATAGAATTCGGTGCTATAGAACGTGATGGCAAAACTGCTTATTTTGTTCGCGATAATGGGGCGGGATTCGATAAAGCTTATGCCGATAAATTATTTGGAGCCTTCCAACGCCTTCATTCAAAAGACGATTTCAAGGGAATCGGCATTGGCCTAGCGACTGTGAAACGTATCATTCATCGTCATGGCGGCAGTGTCTGGGCAGAAGGAGAAGTGGATAAAGGCGCAACCTTCTACTTTACACTATAATTTTGATATTCTTACTGCAGTTTTAATCTTCTATTTTCCAAACGTATTCACAATAGGAATCCCCAGCACACATTCCCTTAGGTCGTTCAAAGGTAGCCTTTGGATTGATGGTCTTAACAACAGCTTTAAAGAAGATTAAGGGCCAATCGCTGATATCTTTGGGCGCTGTTTTCCACACACAATTAGTTATTTTGGCTGTAGCTCTTGTATTAGACTGCTC
>JAECRW010000004.1 GCA_016294985.1 Candidatus Sifarchaeum marinoarchaea
TTGCATCAAACTTTTCTTTCGCACCAGAATATTATCTCTCGTATGATAGGTGGATGATCGTTGCATTTCCATTCTCTTTACTTATTTTTGGCCTTAATTTAGTTATAGGTCGACATTTGGTCTCGAAGCGGTTCGTTTGTGTCGGCGAGTGCTTGACGGAAAGCGAAATTGAAATTATACTTAGTCTCAGCGAATACGAAGTTGTAAAAGATACTTCTGTAGTTTACAAATTTTTTATCTTATTCATAGGACTAGTTATAGGATTCATTGTTGCAGGATTTGTAGGATTTCCTTTCTTCCTAGTTGTTTTGTTAGGTGCGATTTTCTTTTTGATTTTTACTGGGGAATATGCTAATATAGATAAAATCATTAAACGAATAGATTGGAGCACAATAATCTTTTTCTTCGGAGTTTTCATAATTGTCGGAGGAGTTGCGAGCGTTGGTTTGTTAAATCTGATAGGGGAAGCTATCGGAGGGGTTGCGGGAGGGAATAAGGTACTCATTTGGGTGACATTAATCGTGACTGGTGGGGTAATTGCAGCTTTTGTTGATAGTGTGAGTATTGCCTTAATGTTGTTATACATTATTCCTTCGGTGGTTGCAACAGCAGGGATAACAAATCCCGCATCAGTTATCTGGTCTGTAATTTTTGCCGTAAATTTAGGAGATATCATAAGTCCTCTTGGAGGTATCAACTCCGTACTTATTTTTCTCATGTTTAAAAGAGAGAAAATTAAGTTTTCCTTCCTCGATTTTATGCGAGTAGGAAGTACATTGAGCGCTATCAATTTCACGCTAGCGTTTTTATATATCCTGCTTATTTCGAGTCTTTTAGGCTGGTAATCTTCTAAAAAATCATTAAAATAAATCTATATGATCATTCATCTACAATTTGAGATTTTTTAATAGGACGTTTAAGAAGTCGATTTAATAACGTAGCAGTGTGTAAGATATCCATGTCTATTCCTTTATTTTTCACCAATTCTTTCAATTGAAATATACAAAACGGACAAGGCGTAACAACGGCTTCAGCCTGTGTTTCCTTTATCCATTGTGCTTTTCTTGACGCAATCAATCTAGAAAAATCTCGTATCCCTGCACGTACTCCTCCTCCAGCACCACAACAACGATCGGCTTCTTTCATTTCAATTATTTCAGAGCCAGTATACTCTATTAAATCACGGGGTTCCTGTACTATTCCCTGACCCCGATTTAAATGGCATGGATCATGGTAAGTTACTTTTAATTTGAGGGGGGTTTCTGTAGGTAATTTCATCACCTTTTGATGTATGAATTCGTTGAAATCATATGTTTTAAATTTGAGGGGTCGCTTCAAAATTTCCTTAGCCCATCTTGTATAGTCATCTCTTAGTGTTATTCCACAACCAGGACATCCTACAATTACATCTTTTATCCCATATCGTTCTAAAATTTCCACATTCTTTTTCAATTGGCGAATACCAAGATCAAAATCACCAGAACGTATAGCTGGGCTTCCACAGCACACCTGATCCTGTGGAATAACTACTTGATAGCCTAGTTTGTTCAATACATCAATTAAATCTTTACCGATTTTTTGGAGGCGTAAATCCATCATGCAACCAGTGAAAAAGATAACAGGCTCACCTTCTCCAATATATTCGCCAAATTGGCCATTTTTTCCAATCAATGGTTGTTTTTCAATTGTGACTGCCTTACCGTAAGACCGAATGCGTTCAATGAATTCTTTTTGTCCTTCTAATGGTCCAAGACCTTGTTTAACTACAATTGAGCGCAGTTTTTCAATCGCTTTATGAGCAAGATCGATATCTTTAGGACAGGCCTCAACGCATGCTTTACAAGTAGTACATCTAAATAATCCATCTGAAAGCGCGTTTTCGAAAACATCCTTAGTGTTTCTAGGATCAAACTGAACTTGGGCATATTTACGCATGTAAGTTGGTCCCACAAATTCATTCCAACTTTCAGCCACGCTTGGGCATGCTGCAATGCAATTATAGCATTCTATGCATTTATGATACTCTAACAAGTCCTTTATTTCATCCATAGTGAAGACTTGTACTCCTTCATGCGTTTTTACGAAATCTGGATGTATTTCTTTCATTTTTTCAAAGGGCTCTGCAAAATCAACAGCCAAATCTTTAGTAATTGCAAAAGTTTGGAGAGGTTCCAATGTATATTCTTTTTCAGGTAGCAATTCAGTTTTGCAAGCAAGTTCTGGTTTACCATTAATCATCATAGCACATGATCCACACTGCCCTGCACGACATCCAAACCTAAATGCCAGAGTAGAATCAATGTTTTCGTAGATATACCACAGCGCATCAAGCGCCCTCATGCCTATTTTATATGGTATCTCAAATTCTTGCCAATGGCCATGGTTTTCCTTCTGAGGGTCGAATCGCCAAATCTTTAATTTAACCGTTTCTTTCATCTAAAAAACCACAACAGGAACTGTATGAATCTTTTCTTTCGAAATTATTATATTTTTTCTCCAAGATGGATTTGTTTCGGGAAAATCTTCGCGAAAATGTGCACCACGACTCTCTTCTCTGAAAAGTGCGGCTTTAATTATTATTTCTGAAACTATAAGCATGTTTCTCACTTGTAACGCTTCCAGTTGCTCATAAGCAAAGGTAGTGTTATGATTGCCTATTTCCAATGGCGTCGATTTTAATCTTTGAATATCCTTTAAGGCGTGAGTTAATTTTTCCTTGGTTCTAAGAATACCAACATTTGCCCACATTAATTCCTCTAATTCATGTCTAATTTGAGAAGGACGTTTTCCGTCTTGCTTTGGTTGTAAGGGGGAAATAATCGCACGATGAATTTGAGTAATTTGTTTATCATGTACTTTGCCTAATGAAGATTCAAATGAAGAGTGGGCAGCAGAATGTCCAGCGATATAGCCAAAAACTTGAAGATCTGCGAGAGCGTTTCCGCCAAGTCTGTTTGCTCCATGAATTCCACCAGTTACTTCTCCTGCTGCAAAAAGTCCTTTTAAATTGGTTTCAGTCTTCTCAGATATTCGAAGTCCACCCATTATATGATGTGCTGTCGGTGAGACTTCCATTAGTTCCTTAGTTATGTCAACTCCTGACAGATCTCTAAACTGTTCCACAGTCTGGGGAAGACGTTGTTCTATAAAATCAGGATCTAAATGTTTAAGTGAAAGATAAACACCATTATGAGGTGTGCTACGGCCAGCACGAATTTCTCTATAGATAGCACGTGAGACAACATCTCTTCCTGCTAGTTCCATCCTGTCTGGAGCATATTTCTCCATAAACCGCTCATCTAGACTGTTTAAAAGGATTCCTCCTTCTGCACGCACTGCTTCCGTAACTAAAATTCCTTTTGCAGAGTCTGGAAAAACCATTCCTGTCGGATGGAATTGAATAAACTCCATATCAATCAGTTCAGCACCAGCACGGTATCCAATAGCAAATCCATCTCCGGTACCTTGAAATGAATTAGTAGTTATTTTGTAGATTCGACAACCACCGCCTGTCGTTAATATTACCGCTTTAGACCGTATCAAGAAGAATTTTGCGCCTTCTGGATCAAAAGCTGCTACTCCAGTTACTTTATTTCCATCTAATAGAAAATCGACGGCAGCACCTTTAATAAAGCGAACATTACTTGCTCGCAATAGATCAATTAAGGTTGCCATAATTTCTCCGCCTGTACGGTCTCCGGAGTAGCATGTTCGTTTATGACTTTGACGACCAAATGCCCTTTGATCAATTTTTCCATCTGATGTTCTGTAAAAGAGTGCACCATCTTCCTCTAACTTTAAAATCCTTCCTGGGGCATTTTCTACCAATACACGTACAAGTCGCTCATTATTTACAAAAGCTCCTCCCGAAACGGTATCCTGAAAATGGGATTCAATACTATCCTCAAAGTCAACATTACATAGTGTAGCGTTGTAACCGCCTTCTGCCATCACCGTACATCCACTTTTCCCAGGCAATGTTTTTGCAATCAAAGTCACGTCTACTGCTGAATACTTTGAAGCTTCCAGCGCTGCACGAATGCCTGCGCCACCCGCGCCTACTACAAGAACATCTGTGGAAATTATATCGTCCAGTGCTATACCTCCAAAATTTAATTGTCAAAATGATTCAAAAAGATTATGAAACTGCTAAAATGAAAGCATACAGTTAATACTGCATCAAGATGGTTTCAAGCATTTGCTCATCCTAACTTTCCAGCACAGGAACAACCAATGGCCCCTCTGGAATCACCGCTATTTCAACATCTGTTCCTAGAACCTTGAATGCTTTGGCTAAACCCTCCTCTATCGTACGGATTGGCGTTATCATCATAGATTTGACTATGCTATCTTCTAGACTTGATACAAGGTAGATATCATGCCTTAATTGATCACGAGCTAAAATTTGGTTTTGCCATTGAACACCAAGTGGTTCTTCACGTCTTATCTTCTGGAGAACTTCTTTGGGAGAATTAACTGAAGCATGCAAATTTACAAATTCCTCTGGACCTTTACCTGTGCTGCAAGAGGAGGCTATGATTACTATTCCTTCATCACGAGTTATCTTAGAAGCAGTGTTTATGCCCTTGGTAGTTTGATACAGGTCCAAGTCTAGTGGCGCTCCATTGTTCGAAGTAATCGTAATATCTACCTTGTGATCTACTTTTACCTCAACAATATCTTTAGCAATCGCACATCCTTTCTCATGAGCCTCTATAGGATCTCCAGTGACTATATGTGTAATTTCTTTATTCTTGTTTAAAATCACATTAACTATGAAATTAAGATTAGCCATCCGCGCCTGCTCCACTAAATCCTCATGTACGATATTCCCATTTATAATCCCCGCTACGGAATTCGGATGGTCTAACATTTTATAACTGTGGTTTTTATAAGCCGATCTGACACTAAACACACCCGGTGCTATGCTTTTCCTACCACCAGAAAAACCAGCAAACCAGTGAGGTTCAATAAAACCAGTACTAATTCGAAAATCCGCTTCCACCACCCTCGCATTTATATCCACCGGGGTACCTCTGGATGTCCTACCAATATTAATACATTGATTAACATCGTGATTCACAACATTATAGCTTTTAACTATATTTCTACCTAGTTTTCTAACTAACTCTTGCTCATCTAAAGTTTGATGCAATCCAACGGCAACAATTATCGTTATATTATTTCTAGGTACTTTTTCTTCTAACTCAGCCAATATTGGAGGAAGTAACCTGTTATCCGGACACGGTCTGGTATTATCTGTGACCAAAACAACGACTTTATCATTTTTGCTTACAAAATCATGAAGTGCCGGACACCCTATTGGAGATATCAGGCTGTTTGTTATAGCCTCCCTTTCATTTTCAAGACCTTTTACATATTTTGTGCTTAGAGTAGAGACTAAGTTCTTAGTTGGTATCTTAGTTTTTAAAAAGGAATCACCGTAAGGAAGCTCAATATCGGTATACATTGTACTGCAAGTCTCCCTCATATCCCAAGTTTATATCTTTTATATCTTCTAAGGTAAACAATCTCACCATCATTTGGCTTTTCGCTGAATTCTGCTATTACAGCTCCTTTTCCTCCAAAGGCGGATACAATTCTTCCTGATTGACCCGACACAGTTTCGACCAGCTTACCGATGAGTTTTTTTGCCCCAAACTGTGAATGTGTTAAATTATCAATAATAATCTCTTCTTTGTGTGAGGGAATGCGAACATTTCCTTCTTTAATTGAAAGATTATATAATGAAAAATCACCTGGATTCACGTCAATAACTTTACCACTTGCTGCAATTCGTAACTTAGTAGGAGGAAGATCTAACCGAGAGATAAGAATTCGATCACCTGATTCTGAGACAATTGCTGAATTAAGAGTGATGTATGCGAAAAACTCGTGATTTGCACTCACTTGATCCAATACAACATTGTAATCACCTTCTCTTTGGAAAGGGTAAATAACTCCGGCAACCGTCGGTGTTCCAATTGTTAGATGAACATTCATACGAGGGGCAAGTTTGAATTTGAAAAACCTGTTAACTTTTAATTTCGCAAGTATCGTATCTGTCGACGACAGAGAACCCGGTGAACATAAATAACTTCCTCGGTGAATTATTCTAGCCTGAACACCTGGAATTGCTACCCCAACCCGATCTCCAGCAACTGCACTTTGCAGGCTTTCGCCAAAAGTCTGAATTGATTTTACTTTTCCTTGAATTTCCAGAGGCATTATTTCTGCTACTTCGCCAATATTTATTTTTCCACGATGAACCGTTCCCGTCATTACTGTGCCGGCGCCTTTAATATGAAATGCATGGTCAATCGGCATCTTGAATGGTCCTTCAACTCTTCGAACAGGTTTATTAAGAAGTTCGAGTAACGTTTCTTTAATACTATCAGCACCTTCTCCTGTTTTAGCAGAAACTCTGGCAATAGGTGAATTTTCTAGAATTGTTCCTTTAAGAAGAGCCTTTATTGATCTTTCGACTGCATTAATACGTGATTCTTCAACAAGATCGATTTTATTTATAATAATCAACGCTTTTGAGATATTAAAACTGTCCAAAATTAGAATATGTTCCCCAGTTTGTGTTTTTGGTCCTTCATCTGCTGCAAGCACAAGTATAGCAGCATCAATAATGTTCGCACCTGCAACAACACTTCTTATGAGATCGGCATGTCCAGGTGCATCTACTAAAGTTACCTGATAAGGATCGAGATTAAAAGCTGTAAATCCCAAATCTATTGAGATACCCCTTTCTTGAGCCTGAGGGTGTTTATCTAAACCTGCTGTGCTAATCTTCTCCGAAAGAAGACGAGCTATGGCTGTCTTACCATGATCAATATGTCCAAAAAGCCCGATATGAATTGGAATAAGTCTCAAGAAAATCCCTGTTAGCGATCAAGTAGAATATTCATTCTAATGTTTGTACAACTTCATTTATTATTTCTTTAAATTTCATACTCACTTCGTCTAAAGTCAGCTTATTTTTTATTGCCTTCTTTACAAAGTCTATTCGAACATTACTTAAGTTCTTTGCGAGCTCCTCATTTTTCTTATAGGCTATTGTTTCTGATATGATTCTTCTGGTGAGTTGATCTATAGACTGTTTATATTTATCTACTTCTGAAGGTTCTGCAACAGTTTTGATTTCGCTTACACTCGGCTTAGATAAGAGATTTTGTATAAGATTAACTGCATCATTAGCCACATCTTCAGGGTCTATAGTACTCAAATCAGCAGTTAATATTGGCCTATCCCAATCATAATCCTTACCGGGAATGTCGAATTTATTGAAGGCATCTTCAATGACTTCTTGAGGAATTGGAAGACCTCGTTTTTTATTCCAAGACAAAGCGACTTCTCTTGGAGTAGAGATATAGATTATTGCAAAAGGAACTTTTATTTCTAAAGCGATTTCCCGTAGATCATGTCTCATAGATTTATAGTAATTCATGTCATCATTAATTACGAGATAATCCTTCTCTAAAAAATACTTAATAAGAGCAAACATCGCTGATCTTACAACAGGTTCATGCTTTGGATTGAATACTTGTTCGCGATAAGAAGGGATCATATTTCTGATTGCATCTGATTCGATTATTATAGTTTTTATAGAAAGGTCAAGTTCAAGAATTGTAGCAATCTTCACTGCCAGGGTTGATTTTCCCGAACTTGGCAACCCCGAAAGAACAATCAGCATGCAAATCTCACTCATTTTTTCAAGAAGAAGTTTGGAATGATATTCTTTTCGTTATATTTTAACATTATTGAATGTTTTTGACGAGATATAGGTTCTGTTACTCTTTTAGCATTTTTTTTAACCATAATTCTTAAGCTATATTCTGTCAAAGTAGTATCTTATAGAAATTCTAAGGTTTTTGGACGCTAAGATCGAAAATGACTACTAAGCTTATTCTTATGATGTTTTTTGAATTTAGTTTCGCTAATCTCTGAGTGAGGAAATCAAATACTAAGTGTTTTTTAAACGCCTTTTTTTCCTATTGAAATGATTCTTAATGACATAAATCCGCTGTCCTTAAATATGATGATTGATAACCGCCTCCGAAATTCTTAAAAAAATTCTAATATTTAGGAGGGAAATTCAGTGGGTCCAGGTAACAGTTGGCCATTTTAAGAGCAATCTTAGAGCGAGTAAGTTATAAGTATGGTTTTATTGCAACTAAATTTCACTCTACAACTATTTTTTCGCAGGCATGTAAATGGCAGGCATGTAAATGATAAGATCTAACTAATAACAATACTAATAGAACCTAAATACACTACTTTTTTTCACTATTTTTAATGAGAATTAACTTTATCTAATTCCCTTTTTCAAGCCTCCATCTATAAGTTGTTGAATGTCTATACTATCCGAAAATACTTTCCAAATTGCTCAGCCGCTACATAATTTGCTATTTTTCTATAGTTAAGGTCAAAAAGAAACTACACTATCTCTTGTTCCTTTCCACAATGCTTATTACGTAACGTTGATCTCCATATTGAAAGGTTGGAGGTTTTATATTGTTAAGCAAACCAAAACGTCCCAGTTTATCCGATAAAGAAGCATTGAGATTATTAGATGACTTGTACGGTATAACTGGATCAGTTCATGAACTTCCAAGTGAACGTGATCAGAATTTCTATGTGAAAACAAAAAAGGATGAGGAATACGTCCTCAAAATTGCTAATATATTCGAGAAAGAGCAGACACTTGATTTGCAGAACAAAGCTATGCTACATTTGGCAAATCGTGATGATTCTGGGAGTTATCCTCTGATATTGCAAACGAAATCGAATGAATTAACTACAACTTATCAAAAAGATGAGAAAACATCTCATTTCGTAAGGTTAGTTACTTTTATTCCTGGAAAAGTTCTTGCAAAAGTAAATCCTCATAATAAAGAGTTACTTTATGATTTTGGTCGTTTTGTGGGTGAAACTTCAAAGTTGCTCAAATTTTTCAATCATGCAGCAGCCAATCGCGAACTTTATTGGGATTTAAAACACGCTCATAATATCATAAGTAAATATAAAGGACATATTACAGATCCAGAAAAGCGAATGATAGTAGATCATTTTCTTAATGAATTTAAGGCAAAGGTACTTCCTGAATTATCAAATTTGCGAACTAGTGTTATACATAATGATTTTAATGATTATAATGTGATTGTTAATCAAGGAGAATCATCCAATCAATACCAATTTGGAATTATAGATTTTGGAGATATGGTTCATAGCCACACTATATTTGAACTCGCTGTAGCATCAACATATGCTATTCTGGGGAAAAAAGATCCAATTAAAGCAGCAGCTTATGTTATTGGTGGTTATTATTCTATCTTTCCTGTAACCGAACTAGAATTAGAATTGCTCTTTATTTTGATATGTACCAGACTGTGTATGAGTGTGAGTATCGCAGCATATCAGCAGAAAATTGAACCAGAAAATGAATATCTAAAGATTTCTGAGAAAACCGCATGGGATACTTTAAAGTTGCTCAAAGATATTCATCCTAAATTTGCTAATTTCGTTTTCCGTAAAGCTTGTAAAATGCATCCAAGTCCTCAGAGTGAAGAAGTCGTTGATTGGATTAAATCACATCGTGAAGAATTTGGAACAATTCTTGGAAGTAATTTTCCTAAAATCCCTCACATTGTATTCGATCTCAGTGTTGGAAGTCTTGAATTAAGTAATTTATACGATTTTACAAATAAAGAGGCACTTAACGAATTACTTTTTGATAAAATGAAGAATATTAATGCAGAAGTTGGTGTTGGTCGATATAATGAAGCACGGGCTATTTATACAGAAGAATTATTCAGATCAGAAAGCGATGAAGGATTTGAATATCGGACAATCCATCTTGGCATTGACCTTTTTCTGAAACCTAATTCCCCTATACATGCGCCATTGGAGGGAAGAATTCATAGTTTTCAAAATAATGAAGGACCTCTTGATTATGGTCCTACTATTATCTTAGAGCATGAAATAAATGAAGGAAAATTAAAATTTTTTACTCTATATGGACATTTGAGCCCGGAATCGTTGAATGATATTGAAGAAGGAATGATTTTCAAGAAAGGGGAACTACTCGCAAAAGTTGGACCTTTTGAGCATAATGGAGGATGGCCACCACATTTGCATTTTCAAATAATAACAGATATGTTAGGGAAAAAAGGAGATTTTCCTGGAGTAATATCAGAAAATCAAAGAACAATTTGGCTAAGCATCTGTCCTGATCCAAATCTGATTTTGAAGATTCCAGAAGAGTCTTTTCCAGAAGAACCTTTGACCAAAGATGAAAATCTCACTCTTAGAGAGCAAATAATTGGACGCTCACTTAGTATTGCGTATAAAAAGCCTCTAAAAATTGTCAGAGGTTACAAACAATACCTTTACGATCAAGTTGGCCGACCTTATCTAGATGCAATCAATAATGTTTGCCATGTTGGACATTGCCATCCAACTGTAGTAAAAGCGTTACAACAGCAAGCAGCCGTCCTAAATACCAATACTCGTTATTTACATGACAATTTAGTTAAATACGCTCAACGCCTCTGTGCGACCTTACCAGAACCGTTGAGTGTTTGTTTTTTTGTTAATAGTGGAAGTGAAGCAAATGAACTGGCCTTACGCCTTGCACGAACCCATACGAAAAACCATACAAAACAACGCGATTTAATTGTTGTCGATAATGCCTATCATGGAAACACAGGTACATTAGTTGATATTAGTCCGTACAAATTTGATGGACCTGGAGGAGAAGGGCCTCCCATTTATGTTCACAAGGTAACAATGCCTGATTTGTACCGTGGAAAATATAAAGCGGACGATGCTGATGCTGGGAAGAAATATGCTGATGATGTGAGGGATACTATCCAAAAAATCAAAAATGAAGGAAAAGGAGTTGCTGCTTTTATTTGTGAACCACTAATGAGTGTAGCTGGTCAAATTATATTGCCTAAAAACTATCTGCAGGAAGCATTCAGATATGTTAGGGAAGCGGGAGGAGTTTGTATAGTAGACGAAGTTCAAGTTGGCTTTGGTCGAGTTGGGACTCATTTTTGGGGATTTCAAACTCAAAATGTGGTTCCTGATATAGTTACCATGGGTAAACCTATGGGGAATGGTCATCCATTAGCAGCAGTTGTCACCACACCAGAAATTGCAAACTCTTTCAACACAGGAATGGAATGGTTCAACACATTTGGCGGAAACCCTGTCTCCTGTGCCGTTGGACTCGCAGTACTAGATGTGATTGAAAAAGAAAAGCTGCAGGAAAACGCCTTAATAGTTGGCAATTATTTGAAAGATAGAATAAAAAAACTAAAGGATAAGCACCCTATCATAGGAGATGTTAGAGGGTTGGGATTATTTATTGGTGTGGAACTAGTCTTGGATCGGGAAACCTTGGAGCCAGCACCTAAACAAGCTTACTACGTTGTTGAACGTATGAAAGAACATGGCATTTTGTTGAGCAGAGATGGTCCCAAAAAATGGCCTTCCACAATAAAAATTAAGCCCCCTCTGGTGTTTACGAAAGAAAATGCAGATTTTTTGGTTGATACACTTGATAAGGTTTTAGCAGAAGATTTTGTGAACATCTAAGATAAAATGCAAACTCTTAGAAGAAGATCTCAAACCTAATTGGCTTTCAGCATTTTAACAGCGTTTATCGCCCAGTCTGGATCTTTTAGAAGGGCTCTGCCTACAGCAACCAAGTCTACTTTCTCTTCCTGTATCAGCGTGTTGGCATATTTTGGATCCTTAATTCCACCGACACCGATAACTGGTATATCTACCACTTTTTTAATCTGTTCAGCTTGAGGGATGAAATATCCTTGCGTTCTCTGGAGTTGAGCAGGCATACTTCCGCACAAGCCTCCTGATACATCGATTATGTCTATACCAGCCTCTTCCAATTTCACAGCGAATTTTTGAGAGTCTTCGATTCGAGTTCCAGATGAATCTAGATCATCTGATCCTAAACGATATAAGAGAAGCTTTCCACCAACTTTTTCCTTAACCCTTTCGACAACCTCTAAAGGGAATCTCATTCTGTTCTCTAAGGTACCACCATACTTGTCTTGACGTTTATTTGCGAGTGGTGAGAAAAACTGATTAAGAAGGAACCCATGCGCACCGTGAACTTCGACACCGTCAAAACCAGCTTTAATCGCTCTTTCAGCTGCCATTGCGAAGTTTTCAGTCAGAGCATTAATCTCTTCTACTTGTAGTTCTCGAGCGTCGCCGCTAGGTGATGGAGCCACAGGTTCAGCCCCAGTAATATCCATACTGGAAGTTCTTCCACCATGAGTTATTTGTATTACAACAGGCGTATCTGTGCCTTGGAGACTACTGGAAAGCTTCTTCAGTCCTGGAACCAAACTATCATCGTATATTCCAAGTTGTTTTTTTCTAAGTTTTCCCTCAAGAGATACATAACTATGCTCAACTATCAACAATCCTATTGCCTTCGAGCGTCTAACATAATGTTCAATGAGATTGTTTGTTACAGCTCCTTCAGTAGTGGCAAGAAGGTTTTGCATGGGAGGCATAACAATTCTGTTCTTAAGAATTAGACCTTTTACTCTTAAGGGATCTAATAAATCAACCAATAACATCATCTCACTTTTTAATCAAATTTTTCTAATATCTTTTTAAATGCTTATCAAAGATTACATATAACGACACAAGAAAGCCCCATAGCTTGAGCATGGTGATGAATGGTGTCAGGATACTACGTTTATAACTTCTTGATAAATTTTGCTGCGTTTATAAAGAAGGATGTAGTAAGTAGAGTGAGAATCTGCGTGCTTAATTAATAACTGGATTCTTTAATTTGTGCGGAGAAATTTTATTATGTCAAAGAACGAGCGGATCAAAACTACTTTGAAGGGCACTAAGGAGCGCCGTAAGCAAATGGTGTGTCGGGTGTATACCGTGAAGCTAGACCGCTCGCATTTAAACCAAAAATCGTTAAATATCTTAAAGCTATTGTTTTTGGAAGCTAAATGGCTTTACAATTATTGCGTTGGGCATCCTAACGTGTTTTCTATCGATGATAAAATAAACGCCGTGCCTGTGAAGGTTAAAGACCAGTTTGAGATTCGTCAATTGACACATTTATCGGCACAAATACGTCAGAGCATAATTACGCGCGTGCAACAGAATATACGAGGCTTAGTTCGTTTGAAAGCGAAGGGTCACAAGGTTGGACGGTTAAAATTTAAGTCATATGTTAATTCCATTCCGCTCAAGCAATACGGCAATACTTACAAGATCATCAACGGGAAATATTTACGCGTTCAAAAGATAAAACAAAAATTGCGTGTCAACGGCTTGGAACAACTGCCGCCCAATTGTGAATTTGCCAATGCCATGTTACTTCACCAGCATGGCGATTATTACGTCGCAATAACCACCTATACCCCGCGAGAACACAGGCCGGTGGCGCCAGCAAACTCAATTGGCATTGATTTTGGATTGAAAAATCAGTTAACGCTTTCGAACGGTGTACGTGTGCTATACACGCTGCCAATTACGCGCCGTATAACACAGTTGTGTAAGAAGTTAAGTCGACAACAATATCGGAGTAAGAATTGGTGGAAAATGCTGTATAAGTTGCTAAAAGCGTATGCCAAAACGACCAATATCAAACGAGATATTCGCAATAAAATAGTTCATTTCTTATACACCAACTTCCAAGTGGTGTGTTATCAAAATGAGAATTTACGCGCTTGGCAACGCATCTGGGGTAGTAAAATGTTGTCAACCAGCCTCGGTGGAATAATTAGCATGCTTGAAGTAAAGGTGCAAACACCGGTGGAAATTGACCGTTTCTTCCCCTCCACTAAGACCTGTTCGCGTTGCGGTCATCAGCGCGCCATTAGTTTAGCAGAACGCACATATGTTTGTCACAACTGCGGTCTGGTCATAGACCGTGATGTGAACAGCAGTTGTGTGATAGAACAAGAAGCGTATAAAAACCTAGGTAGGGGACCTACCGAAGTTACGCCTGCGGAGACTAATACCTCTACTTTAACATTGGATTATCTGAATCAGATACCCTACGTTAAAGCAAGTATGGTCAAAGAAACAGGAAGCCTCACTGCGTTAGCGTGAGGTAGTTCACAAGAGGGGAACGGTCGCATATATCTTTGCTGCGGGCAACATGCTGCTTATTTTAATTCTTTCATCCTTTTGATGTGCATATCCTGGCTCTCCTGGACCTAAGAGAACTATAGGAATACTAGTTAAGGCAGATGCGTCAGTATAATACGGAACACCGATAGGTTCACTATGACTTCCAAGCACTTTATCCATTGCCCTGAGTAATAATGTTACTATTGGTGCGGATCTTTGAACTTCAACAGGATCACTACACTTAATAATTTCAATCTTTGCATCTAATTCTTTATCCTCCGCTTTCAAACCTTTTAGAAGCACGTTTATTTTTTCGAGAATAGACTCAGAAGTGACTCCTGGAGGATATCTGAAGTCAAGTGATGATTCACACGCATCTGGCACCATGTTTATCTTGACGCCTCCGTTTATTAATCCGATATTGACTGTTGTTCCACTAACGAGTGGGTGGTCTCCCTTGCCGAAGTCCAACTCCTGAATTCGTGTAATTACAGGATACATTTTCAAGATTGCATTAACACCACGTTCAGGAAGTGCACCATGGGCAGCTACACCAAGTGTTTTTATCTTTAGCCAACAGTGACCTTTTTGAACTATTACAGGATTAAGGTCGGTAGGCTCAGCGATAATGCCATGTTTTACTCGTTTGATATCAGAAGACTCCATTGCTTTCTTAGCACCTTTAGTAGCAACTTCTTCGTCTACGGTCGCTAAAAAGACAACATCTTGGGAAAGTTCTTCTTCGACATCCTTGAGAGCAACAAATGCTGTGAGCATGCAAGCTAAACTTCCTTTCATATCCAATGCGCCGCGGCCAAAGAGATATCCGTCTTTTATTTCTCCTGCAAAAGGATCGTATGTCCATTCGTCTGGATTTGGGACGGGAACAGTGTCCATATGTCCGCATAAAAGTAGTGCAGGGCCGGAGCGCTTGATCGAACTTATGACATTAAAGCGATCTTTTTCAACTTCTTGTAATTGAGCAGGAAGACCCTTATCTTTTAACCAAGCGGCTATATATTCTCCTACAGCCTTCTCATTCCCAGGTTGATTTTCACTGGGGATTTGTACCAACTTTTGAGTTAATTCTAAGATTTCACGCTCATCTATAAGAAGTTCATCTGGTGATATAGTCATTTGGATTTCACCTTTAAAGCCACTTAGGAACTTTCAGCCTTTTTACTTTTTTCACTTTTTGACAGTAATCTACAATAGCTTGAGCAACCTATTTCACTGGAACAAAAAAAACAATAATATTTCTCCGGATTTATTGGAAAGAGAACAGCGGGGGGATTAGTGTCTAGAATCAAATCTGTATACAACTAAAGACTTGATAACTCAAAAATAAAGAAAAGTTTGTGTTAATCTTTTAAGGAATTATAGCCTTAAAATACACTTTAGGTCTTCCTGGCTTTTTACCAGATTTACTAAATCGTATCACTCGATCTTTCAGAATAAGTTTGATCAAGTGATCATATATTGTTGTACGAGGCAATTTTGTGAGTTTTACGATTTCCCCACGTGTCATAGGACCATTGTGTATAAGCAGATCATATAAATACTCGTCTGTTGGGATTTTTAACTCACTTTCTATTTCATCCCGACGTAATTCTTTTTCTATTTGATCTTTGGCTATTGTCGAGACAATTTTTTTGGAAACTATTTTTATCACCATAATTACAATAGTATCCATGTTTAAAACAGTTACAGACAGGTAAGTGAAAGTAAAATCATTTTGGAAAGAATTCTATGGAGACATCTAAGTATACTGCGACTATTATAAAAATTGAATTTGAACGAGAATATATAAGGTCAACGCGGCTTAGTCTTTGGATTACAGGAATTAAGATTTCCTCTTATTGATAACTCTACTTTTATAACTATACTATTGCCTCAAGCACTAATTACTTCTTTTATGCGGCGTATTGCCTCTTTTAGGTTCTCCCTTTGCGTCGCATACGACATTCGGACGTATCCTTCGCCAAGATTGCCAAATGCAATTCCTGGAACAGTGACAACTTTTGCTTTTTGGATCAAATGTTCAGAGAAGTCCACAGATGTTTTTCCAAAAGCAGAAATATTTGGAAATGCGTAAAAGGCACCGTTTGGAGTTACGCAGGAAATATTGTCAATATTATTCAATTCTTTTACAATAAAATCACGACGTGTTTTATATTCGTTTCTCATCTCGTCAATACTCTCTTTTGGTCCTCTTAATGCAGCAAAAGCAGCTTTTTGAGCTATGCTTGGTGTGGTGACTGTTGTGAACATATGAGCGAGATTAACAGCTTTTACAACTTCGGCACTGCCGCATATATATCCAAGCCTCCAACCTGTCATCGCAAATGTTTTGCTGAATCCATTAACTAGAATTGTACGGTCGGTTACACCTAAAGTAGCAATAGGTATGTGTTCCACGTCATAGATCAATTTTTCATAGACTTCATCTGATGCTATATATAGATCATTGTCAACTGCAATTTCTGCAATGCCCTGAAGTATTTTTCTTTCAAAAGCAATGCCTGTAGGATTGCAAGGGCTGTTTAAAACGATCAACACTGTCCTTTTTGTTATTAACTCGTTCAATGCTTCCAAATCAGGCTGAAATCCATTCTTTTCTGGACAAGGATACCCAATAGGCTTTCCGCCTGCTAGCTTCACATACTCTGGATACCCCAAAAAACCAGGATCTGGGACGAGAACTTCATCACCTGGATTCACATATGCAAGCGTAATGTCGTGGAGGGCTTCTGTCGCTCCACAAGTAAGAACAATCTCAGACTCAGGATTATAATCAAGACCGTATTCTTCACTAAGATAGTTCGAGATGGCCTGTCTAAGTTCTATTGTTCCTGGAACTGGCGTATAGTGCGTGAAATTTTCATCTAATGATTGTTTTGCAGCCTCCTTGATGTGATCAGGGGTGTTAAAATCAGGTTCTCCAATTCCGAGCGAGATAATACCCTCGACTCCTTGTGCAAGATCAAACAATCGTCTAATCAAAGAAGGAGAAATGTCTTTCAAACGAGATGCAGATAACTTCATTTTATCAACCCGTACACGTCGTAATAAAAAAACCCTTATTTTTTTTCCTATAATATAGGCGATATTCAAATCATTCGCATAGTTCAATATTGAATGATTCTATTTCAACCTCAGTAAATCCAGCTTCGTCTTAAAAACGAAACGCTTGAGGAAGAGAGATTTTCTTTTTGTTGCGAGTTATATTCCAATTGAATAATTCTAAAACTTTTAATGGTAAAAACCGGATTTATTGAATTGGATCTGTCAATAAAAAAAGGAAAAAGAGAAGAAAATATTAAACATACATTTCAGGCATATCTTTGGAATAATAGTGAGTGGATTCCCGTTGTTCTTTCAGGACAAATAACTTTTCTGTCAATTCTGCTAATCGTGCAAAATTATCCTGAATATCATTTATAACCTCTGCAACACGCTTTATGGCTTCGAACAAGGCTTTTTGATTCTCAATCAGTATTCCTTGACCTTTATTAAGTTCTTCAATATTTTTGTCGGGATATTTTTTTGATTCTAGCATTTTTTATACCCTTTAACAAAAATTTTTCACTGCAACACTATTAGTTGAAAACTTTATTAGAGTTACACCGTGACAAATAAGTATTTGTTTAATCTTAATGAAGTTCTCAACACAAAATTAATGATTATGATTGATATGACTTCCAGAATTCATGAGATTAATCAAGATCTTGATTTCGAAAAAATAAAAAAAAGTTATATGATCTCTTTCTTACAAAGAATATAATACTACAACGAGTCTTAGTTTCACCTTTATCTTTCAATCTCAAATATAAGCTTCACTCTGGTGCGATAGGCAACTATTTTATCGTTTTCCATTTTGACATCGAATTCCTCGATGCTAACGCGAACGATATTACGAATAGTTTTGGATGCTTCTGTGACTGCGTTCTGTACAGCTTCTTCAAAGCTGTTCCCGTAGCCAACAAGTTCAATGATTTTATAGATAACCATACAAAATCCCTCAGTTCGATTTATATGTAAATTTCACCTTCATATAATTTTACTCGCTGACAAATTTGCGATATTTTGTAAGATATATCGGAGGAAATACAAATGGGAGAGCTAAGATGGCAATGCTGTCGATGCGGATGGGTATATGATCCAATTGAAGAAAAACATGAAAAAAAATACAATAGATTCGAAGATCTTCCTAAAGATTATACCTGTAGAAGATGTGGAGCTACGAAGAATCAATTTAGGCAAGTAGAAGCACTTTGAGTTTGGTTTTTCAAAACCCCAATAAAAAACTGCAACTGGGAATAACTTTATCAAATGAATATTAACAGTTAGAGTCTGGTGTATCTTTTCTCAAGAAATCAAAATGGAGAGAAGGTGATAATGGAAAATACTGATTTATTAAAACGATTAGTGGAAGCTGATGGACCTCCAGGATTTGAAGAAGAAGTTCGATTAATAATGATCGAAGAATTAAAAGACTATATGGACTCAATTGAAGTTGATGTGCTAGGAAATCTCATTATGAAAAAGGAGGGGGCAAATGATGATCATAAATTGATGATAGATGCCCATACAGATGAGATTGCTCTAATGGTTCGCTATATTGATGAAGAAGGATTCGTTTACTTCGATAAACATGGATGGGTAGATGATCGAGTACTCTTATCTCAATGGGTGAAAATTCATGGAGAAGGAGTAAAGGTTCGCGGTGTAATTGGAGTCAAAGCAGCCCATTTTACAACAGAAAAAGAAGCCCAAAAAACTATTGATCACTCAGAGATGTGGATAGATGTTGGCGCATCGTCGAGAGAGGAAGTTTTAGAAAAAGGAATAGAAGTTGGAGCACCAATTACCTTTGATAGAAGTTTTTGCGATCTTGGCAATGGATATGTATGTGCAAAGGCCATTGATGACCGCGTGGGCTGTTTTGCGTTGATTGAAGCAATGAAAGAATTGGCAAATGATCAGTTTGATTTTTCCATTTATGCGGTTGGATCATCACAGGAAGAAATCGGGGCGAGAGGAGCAAAAACTGCTGCCTATGCAATCAATCCACAAGCAGCTTTCATGCTCGACACGACCCATGCAACAGATGCAACGCTCACGCGAAGAAAAGGAGCACCAACTGAACTTGGAAAAGGACCGGCTATTCGATTTATGGATCGTTTACGAACTGGATTTACAGGCATTTTAACGCCTAAAGTGATGCGTGAGCTATTAGTGAGTACAGCTAAAGAACACAACATACCATATCAAATTGATGTGTCTGCATTTACCTGGACAAATGCTGCGACAATTCATTTAGCGCGAGCAGGCATTTCCACAGGATCTTTACTGATTCCAAGAAGATATGGGCATTCTCCTTCTGAAGTCACAAATCTTAATGATTTGCAAAACGCAATACGCCTTCTAACTGCAGCAGTTCGAAAAATTGATGATAGATTTTTTAAAGCGCTCAAAAGCACAATACAATAAACTTTTTTATTTATCATTGAGTAGTAGTCATATAGAATCAAGAATATTAGCTATCATTTAGAAAAGTGGGGGAGATTTGGAATAGCTCTCTTAGAATTGCTTGAGGATTCAACTTATTGTGGCTTAATTGCAAATTTAGTATTAGAGAAATTTGGCAAATTTTACCACATTATCAAAGCACTAAAACAAGACAACTGGCGAATTAAAGAAAACGCAATTAAAATATTAAGCATTCTAAAAGATAGAAGATCGGTTTACCCACTGATGGAGGTTTTACAGGAAAAAAATGAAAGAGATTGGATTCATAAAACAGCAATTGAAGCACTTGGTGAAATAGGTGATTCAAGAGCACTCCCTCTAATAAAACAAGCATTAAATCACAGAAAAATAAGTATCAGACGGAAGGCAGCCGAGGCACTCGGAAAAATTGCTGACAAAGCCGGGTTTAATCAACTAATAGTCGCTTTACAAGATGATATATTTGAAGTAAGGCGCACTGCATCTCTTGCATTAGAAAAACTTTGTAAAAGATGGAATATCTCGAAAGAAGGCCTTATAGATATCATAACAGATGAAAACCTTAAGAAAATAGTGTTAAACTACAAAGAAGAAACCTTAGAAGCAGTAGAAGAAAAAATCACGAGATTAGAAAAAGAAATTGAAAGAGTTTTAACTGCGCCTGCTATGACTCCTCTAAAGGAAATCATAGATAGCGAAAGAAAAAGGATAAAAAGTTTTTTGGAAAGACGCGAAGTTCATTATCAAAGAAATGAATTATAACGACATTAAAAAAAGATTCTTATGTAATTGGAACTTTTTCTTCCGTGTGTGCTTTGTGTTCATGTTTTAGTAATATCTTCATTGTTTTATCAAAGTCGCGCCCGAATTCGTTTAATCTCTTCATTGCGTCTTTTTGCAATTCTTTTGCAATTTTTGTGATAAGAACTTGAGTCTTGCCAAATAACTCTTTTCCAAGAGTGGTTAATTCTTTAACATCTTTTTCCCAGTCTTTCATGCTCATATATTCTACCTCCATAAATTGTAGAGTTATCAATAGTAATGTAGAGTTAACAAATATATAAACCTTGCTGATTTGGCTTATTACTTTTAATAAAAAGAAGACCTGACAACTCCAGAACAAAAAACTACCTTAATCGAAAGTATTATTACAAAATTTCCTTTCAATACGTTTTATTTAGATGTATGCCTATAAAATACGAAAGACCGTGTTAGCTTTCCTTGTCGACTATGTTCATGGCTGGTATTGTTTATAGGGTTTCAAATAAGCGCAAAGAATTATTTAATAGACCAAAGTATGTTTAGAATTACATTGAGGAGAACAAAAGTGCAGCTGGTACAAAATGAGTTTCTGATCTTCTTCCTTATCCTCGCAATGGGGCTTTTCTTCTCGGAACTCTTTGAAAGGCTTAGATTGCCATACGTCGTAGCCTTAATACTTGCGGGTGTACTGATTGGCCCTCTGGGACTTGATGTGTTTGAGCTCACGCCTACCATTCTGTTCTTTGGTGCCATTGGTGTTATAATGTTGATGTTCATGGCAGGAATAGAAGTTAGAACCGATATTTTGGGTCGAGTTGGGAAAAAAGTGGTATTATTGGCTCTTATGAACGGTGCAATTCCCGCTCTCGTAGGATTTACGGTTGCGCATTTCTTTGGTTTTGATCTCCTAACTGCCATAATCATTGGAACAATTTTTATTTCCTCTTCCATAGCTGTAATAATTCCATCTTTGGAAGAAAGGGGCCTGATAGAAACAGAAATTGGTGCAGTTATCATTGGAGCCACTGTAATTGAGGATATGGCAAGTCTATTTATTTTAGCGGTAATATTTCAGCTTTCAAGTCCCAGAACTGCTCTCCCCCTACCTATTTTCATCGCAGCATTTGCAGGTTCTGCAATTGCTCTCAAAATTATTATACCAAGATTTGAAAAATGGTTCTTTTCAGAACGGAATCCTGACAAATTTGAGGATGAAATTCGGTTTGTTATTATAGTAACGATTGCCACAGTCCTCCTTTTCGAATTCCTAGGAGTACATCCTATCATAGCCGGGTTTCTTGTTGGTTTTATTCTTTCAAAAATTGTTAGCACTCATCGACTTACGAGTAAACTTCATGCAATTAGTTACGGTATCTTTATTCCCGTTTTTTTAATTGAAATCGGGATAGAAACGGATTTAACTGCATTCGTAGGTGCAAGCAATCTTTTAATCGCAACGTTTGCGATAATAGGAGGTTTAATAGCATCTAAAATATTAAGTGGGTTTTTAGCTGGTCGTTTAGGTGGTTTTTCTGGGAAAACAAGTCTACTAATTGCTAGCGCATCAATCCCCCAACTCTCCACTACATTAGCTGTAGCATTTGTTGCCTCTGAATTAGGTCTCTTCGATCCGAGCCTTGAAGCAAGTATAGTTGTCCTGTCGATAGTCACTGTGCTGATAGCTCCATTCCTCATTAGGGTTCTTGCACCCCGGGTTCCTGAGTTTACTACAGAGGAAGGTAAATACCCCCATGAATAGATATGTTGTTTTTTCGTTAAGTAAACAAAACTGTATTTAAAGTTAAATGAAATTCCACCTTTCCAGAGGCGATTTTTCATCTTAATTTGCAAATTTTTAATTATGTTTAAATTACAGTCTTAGTAATGACAACCCTTTACCCAATTTCTCTTATTTGTCCAATTTGCGACATCTCCTTTACTAGCAATGAAATCGGAAGTTGTGGATACGGTTCTAAGCGCACAGATTTCCGACCTAATTATTGGGGTTTTAATCCAGTTCAATATTTTTTTCATCTTTGCCCTAGTTGTGGATTTTGTGGATCCAAAAAATTATTTGATTCCAAATTGGAAAACAAAGAATTGAGAAAAAGAATTCATAAAATGGGTCCACTTTCAGAAGGTTCTTTATCAAAAAAACTTGAAAGAGCTATTATTTGCCTAGAAATAATGAATGAGTTAGAAATAATTAAGCAAAATAATTTTACTTTTGCAAATAATTGGCTGTATCCTTATTGGTGGGCTGAAAGCGCTAAAGAAGAAAATAAATTCGGAAAAGTCGTCCTGAATTATTTTAAAAAAGCATTTAATGAAGGACAAGTTCCTAGTGACCAGATTTTTGCAGTTAGATATTTAATTGCAGAGATAAACCGTAGAATTGGGAATAAAGAAATAGCAAGTGAAATGTTTGACGAAGTAATTTCCTTAACTGAAAATAACAAAGAACAAGAATTTATACATAATCTAGCAACTCAACAAAAAACTAACCCTAAAGAAAACCTTTGAGGAAATACTATGCAAGAAGACATCCCCTTGGAATTGAAAAATGCAGTAGAATTTCATGGGCATCTATGTCCTGGATTAGTAGTTGGTTACAGGGCTGCAATATTGGCTAGAAAAGAACTCGGACTGAATCGTAGTGAGGATGAAGAACTGGTTGCAATTGTAGAAAATGACAGTTGTGCAGTCGACGCAATCCAATTTATTAATGGTGCCACATTTGGAAAGGGCAATCTTATTTTTCAAGATCATGGGCTGCATGTGTATAGCTTCGTGGAAAGAAATTCAAACAAACAAATCAGAATCGAACTTAAAGCAGATGTCTTTCAAGAGGAATCAGAGCAAAGACGTGAGATACTGCGAAAAATGAATCAGAACATGCCTTTGACTGAAGAAGAAAAAGCCACATTACAAAAAATTAGGAAAGATATGATAAAAAAACTGCTAACAACGCCTGACGATGAACTTTTTGATGTAAAAAATGTTGATATCAAGGTTCCAGAGAATGCAAGGATTTTTAATTCAGTAAAATGTTCAAAATGCGGGCTCATGGTCATGGAAACTAGGGCAAGGGTTTTAAATGACAAATTTTGTTGTATCCCTTGCTGGGAACGCGAACTAGCCAGTGAATGAGTTATCGGGTAATCTTTTTGTAGTTGTTTGTCCGATTTTAAAGTATGATTCAAACAGAGTCAACATCAAAGACCAGATTGATTTCCTTTCTACTAATTGGAACATTATCGATGTTCTTTGCAGAAATTTTTTCCGGTGCGTCTGCAACTCGGCTTTGGTTTATTGATCCTTGGTCGCTAATTGTAACTTGGCCATTATATTTTGCCCACACTCTATTTTTTCTCAATTTAGCATTTCGAACAAAACGAACATCGCTTCACCAATTGTATCTGTGGGGCATGTTATTTGCTTTGTATGAATCTTGGATTACAAAAGTTCTATGGGCTGGTTACTTCGGACAGACTCCTATACTTGGAACAATAGGCGGAATAGCCATACTTGAATTTTCTGTTCTGGTCTTTTTTTGGCATCCTGTTTTAGCGTTTATTATGCCAATAATGACATTTCAAGTATTTGTATCCGAAAACAAGAGTCCTGAGCAAATCAATAGAGAAATTCTTCCGAATCATACTAAATATCTTATCCCAAAGAAAAGAAATAAGTTGTTCCTTATTCTGTTGATCGTTATTGGCTCACTCTTTTTATCTTTAAATACAGGCTATAATATTCCACTTGCAATTGGTGCATCACTAGGAACAGTAGCATTGATTGTGCTTTTTGCAAAACTAGCTCAAAAACAGTCTTTTTCAATCTATTCTTTGCAACTTGGAAAAACAGGTTTTATTGTAGTTACAGTATATCTGGTAATATTATACATTGTTACTTTCTTCATTTTACTTCCAGAGCGAATTCCAGGTTTCTTACCGATCATCTTAACAGTACTAATTTACTTGGTTATAATTTTACTAGTCAAGTTCAGTAAACCAATTATAGATGAACTACCAGTAGATGATTCTAACTTCAAAGAACGCTTATTTAATTTCAGAGATTTTCTTAAATATAGCGGACTCTTCATAGGATTGACAGTGATTCTTTGCATTGTTCCACCAGTCGCGATCATCATCACTTTTGTTGTAAATTTTGCAATCTTCCTTTTAGGACCAGTGATCTTCATTTATATGACTTATCGGGCACTAAGAGGATAATAAAGGCATAAATCTATTGGTAGACTTGTTCTTTAGCATTAATGCCTAGATAGATAGTCTGATATAATCTCTCATGCTTTTACTCAAAAAATAGAGTTTGGATGATGAGAGTGGCTTCTAACATGAAAGGAAAAATTTGCATGATCACAGGAGCTAATTCCGGAATTGGGAAGGCGACAACTTTAGGCTTAGCAGAAATGGATGCAACAGTAGTTATGGTTTGTCGTAGTCAAAAATGGGGAGAGGATGCAAGGGAAGAAATTCGTGAAAAAACAGGCAATCAGTCAATTGATCTATTGATTGCTGATCTTTCATCACAAAAGACCATTCGCCAACTGGTAATTGATTTTAAACATAAATACCAACAACTTCATGTTTTGATTAATAATGCAGGTGTACTTTTAAGGAAACGCTCGGAGACAATTGATGGAATTGAAACCACTTTTGCTGTTAACGCTCTTGCACCCTTTTTGCTGACAAATTTGTTACTTGACACCATTAAAGATAGTGCTCCTGCACGAATTATTAATGTGGCGTCAGCCACTCATAATTGGTCTCATCTTAATTTTGATGAACTTCAGAGCAAACAAAACTATGATGCATGGACGGTTTATAGTCAATCGAAATTGGCGCTCGTACTTTTTACTTACGAACTAGCCAGAAGACTGAAGGGTACAAACGTGACCGTAAATTGCTTGCATCCAGGTGTAATCGATACAAACATTGGATCTATCACACATGTAGAACATCCAATATCCTCAAAATCTTTCAATAAACTTCGCAGGGGTGCAGAAACTTCTATTTATTTAGCTACTTCACCTGAAGTAGAAAATGTAACTGAAAAGTATTTCATCGGAAAAAATCCAGTAAAGTCGTCTAAAGAATCATATAACGAAAGTTTTGCTCAAAGATTGTGGCAAGTAAGTGAAAAACTCACAAAATTGGATAAAGTATAATAAGAATGATTCTTTATAGAATTGTGTGAATCAGTTTAGGAGTGATATAATAATGGAAAAAATCAAGATCAACACCAACGCTTTCGTGTATCCCATGCCGATCACGCTGGTGGGCACGATTGTCGAAGGGCGAGTCAATTTTATGCCCGTTGGCTGGGTAAATAGAGCTAACCGTAAACCACCGATGATTGTCATAGGACTTAACAATCGTCGTTACACCCCTGAAGGTATCAGGGAAAATAAGACTTTCAGCGTAAATATCCCGAGTGCAGATATGGTAGAACAAATCGATTACTGCGGACTGGTCTCGGGGCGAAAAATTGACAAATCAGGCGTTTTCGAGGTGTTTTATGGCGATTTAAAGAGCGCGCCAATGATAAAGAACTGCACGCTTTGCATGGAATGTAAGCTCGTGGACATTCATGAACTACCTACAAACGACCTGTTCATTGGTGAAATTGTTGCCGCCTATACTGAGGAGAAATATTTGACTGATAGTAAGCCAGACATCAAAAAAATGAATCCGCTGGTTTTGACCATGCCAGATAACAACTATTGGGTCGTTGGAGAACACGTTGAAAAAGCCTGGAGCGTTGGAAAGAAATTAATACAGGAGTAGAAAAATATGAAAGTCGTCGCATTCAATGGAAGTGCACGTAAGGACGGAAATACTGCTATTCTCATAAAACATGTTTTTCAAGAGCTTGAGAAAGAAGGTATTGAAACTGAAATGATACAACTCGCCAGCAAGAAAATCAATGGTTGTATCGCTTGCTACAAATGCTTCGAGAACAAGGATAAACACTGCTCAGTGAAAGATGATATAGTTAATGAATGCATTGATAAAATGCTTGATGCTGACGGTATAATCTTGGGTTCACCTACTTATGTTGCGGACATCACCTCAGAAATGAAAGCACTAATCGATCGTGCTGGATTAGTTGCCAGAGCAAATGGTGATATGTTTAAGCGTAAAGTTGGCGCCGCAGTTGTTGCTGTTCGACGAGCTGGGTCAATCCATGCCTTCGATTCTATCAACCATTTCTTCCTAATTGGCCAATGGATAGTGCCGGGCTCTAGTTACTGGAATATAGGAATCGGTCGTAACAAAGGAGAAGTAGAAAAGGACGAAGAGGGCTTAAATACAATGAAGGTGCTTGGTCAAAACATGGCCTGGTTGTTAAAGAAAATTCACGGCGAAGAAACACCTAAAAGTCGTCGTTAGAAAAATTAAATAAATCATATGAAGCGACAGTGTTTATTTGTCAAATGATTTTAAAATTATCCCTCTACCTTCTTTTTTAGTAATCCAACTTAAACATACCGCCATATAAAATTATTTAAATTAAATTTTCAAAAGAAAGAGGTTTAGATCATTCTGAAGTAACATACTTCTTACACGAAGCTTGGATAATATGGTAAGCGATATGAGTTCAAACATAGATCCCTTTGGGGCGAAAGATGCTATTGTGCTCAATGGAGAACGCATTACGATTTACCGTCTTAGCAAACTTGAGGATTTGGGGATAGGAAATATCTCGCGACTTCCATATTCTATTAAAATATTGCTTGAGGCGATCCTTAGACAGATTGACGGTCAACTTGTCACTAAAGAAGATGTAGAATCCCTTGCCAAGTGGAATCCAGATAGGATGCCTGAACGTGAACTTCCTTTTATTCCTGCAAGGGTAGTTCTGCAGGATTTCACTGGAGTTCCAGCAGTCGTTGATCTAGCAGCTATGAGATCATCTATGCAACGGCTTGGGGGCAATCCTGCTGATATAAACCCGCTGATACCCGCAGATCTTGTTATTGATCACTCAGTTCAGGTAGACTATTTTGGCACGTCATATGCCAGATCTTATAATGAGAAAAAGGAATTTGAACGCAATCGCGAGCGCTACGCTCTCCTGCGCTGGGCACAACTAAGTTTTGATAACTTTCGAGTGGTTCCTCCTGGTAGAGGGATCGTTCACCAAGTAAACTTGGAGTATCTTGGTCAAGTTGTCCAACTAAGGGAAGCAAACGGGGAGTTAGTTGCCTATCCAGATACTCTTGTTGGAACTGATTCTCATACAACAATGATCAATGGCTTGGGGATTTTGGGCTGGGGAGTCGGTGGAATAGAAGCTGAAGCTGTTATGCTTGGTCAACCCTATTATATGCCAGTTCCAGAAGTAGTTGGCGTTAAGTTGTATGGTGAGTTAAAAGAGGGCGTGACTGCTACAGATCTTGTTCTTAGGGTTACCCAAATGCTCAGAGAGCATGGTGTTGTTGGCAAATTTGTTGAGTATTATGGACCAGGAGTAAACAAACTTAGTCTGCCTGACCGGGCTACTATCGCTAATATGTCACCAGAGTATGGAGCTACCATGGGATTCTTTCCAATTGATGAAAAGACATTACAATACCTTTTGCTAACTGGTAGGAAGAAGGAACATGTTGAACTAGTTAAGTTATATGCTATAGAACAAGGACTTTTTTTGACGGAGAATGCACCAGAACCACTTTTCAGCGAAACATTGGAATTAGATCTAGGAACTGTAGTACCAAGCCTAGCTGGACCGAAACGACCTCAGGATCGCATACCTCTTGGCCAGATGAAAAAAACTTTTCGTGATGCTATGGAAAACTCTTTTGGCAAGAAATTAGAAGTGAAAAAAGAGTTAGAAGATCTTGATTATAAACGCTGGTTGGAGGAAGGCGGATCACCTACAGCAGAGATGAAATTGGATTTAGATCCTAATTATTTACGCTGGCTAAATGAAAAAGCACATAAATACAGCGTAACATGTCCTGTGGATCACTTTAAAAAAATTGATA
>JAECRW010000194.1 GCA_016294985.1 Candidatus Sifarchaeum marinoarchaea
ATCTCTAATAAGTTCTGATAAGGTCACATTTTCTTGTTGAGTTATTTTTTCTAATTCATAATCTGTGAGAATACGTGTTCCAGATCCCTTTTGTCTATTTATAAAAGTAATATCATCTCGTAATAGATCTCGTAGCCCCGTTACGTTTTTTGGATTTCCTTTCTCGATTATCAAACCTTGTTCTCGTGTGTAGCCTCTTAAAACAGTAACTTGATCGAGAATATCTTGTAGGAAGGGCAAGTTATACTCATTCGATTCAGCGTCAAAAAGATGTATTCCTGCAATGTCTGCCTCTCCTCTTCTTATTGCTTTTATCCCTCCCATCGACCCTACGTTGATGAGTTTGATAGAAACGTTTGAAGCCTGTTTCAGCATTAAACTATAGATGAGATCGACTCCAAGGCAGTGGCTCCCAATAAATACAAGATCTGCGGGTTCAATAGCTTTGCTAAACAATTCTACTGTAACTCGTTCATTTTCATCGATGTAAAGTTGGTTTGATGGAATTTCAACAAATCCGTCGCTAAAACTCAAAGTGGTTATTGCGCCTGAACCAGTAAGAATTGGATACGCAAAATAATTGGAATCCTTTCTAATTATGTAAACTGGAAGATATTCGTGACGACCAAGTGCATGGTCAACACGCGTTGCCATATACGCCTCAACAACTTTCTTTTCTAGACTTCCTATTCCTGCCAATGCGCGTAAAAACGGCGCTACAAACACCTCAAAAACAGTGAGCGCAGATGTTGGATATCCTGGCAGCCCTATTACTGGTTTATTATTTACAACAGCTAATAGTAGTGGTTTGCCTGGCTTGATTGCAACACCGTGAGCTAGTATGCCTGGCTTTCCTAACTCATTAATGACATTAAATGAAAGATCCCCAACGCCTTTCGATGTTCCTCCTGATAGAAGTATTACATCAGCCTTAGAGAGAGTGTGCTTGAGTTTCTCTTTTAACATTTCAGGAGAGTCTTTTATTACACCTAGAAAGTTTGGCTTGCAGCCACATTCTCTCACAGCATTTGTTAATGTAGCACCGTTTATGTCAAAAATCTTCCCTGATTCAAGAGGCTCACCAGGTACTACAATTTCATCACCCGTAGAAATTATTGCAACAATGGGCTGTTGATAAACTGAAACCTCTGTAATTCCTAGGGCTGCTAAGACACCAATTTCCCGTGATGATAACTTGGTTCCTTTTCTTAATACAGTTTCTCCTATTTTAATATCAGATCCCGCAAACATGATGTTTTCGCCAGGCACAACAGATCTAAATAACTTCACATGATTTTCTTCTTGTTCTGTATACTCCACCATGATAACGGAATTTACACCTTTTGGAATAACCGCACCCGTCGATATAACGGTACATTCGCCTGAGTTTACTTCAACATCAGGAATAATACCTGCGGGTATTTCACCAATAATTTTCAATGTGATAGGATTATCTTCATCAGCCTCAAAAGAGTCATTTGCTATAAGTGCGTATCCATCCATTCGAGCTCTATCAAAGGGAGGTACGTCGTATTCGGCTATAATATCTTCAGCTAAAATTCTTCCACCTGCCTCCCATATGGATGCTTTTGTGAAGTGATGCGTTATTTTAAAATGCTCTTTAAACCTTCTTTTTGCTTCCTCTATGGAAATCAGATCAAGGTATACTTTACGTGTCAATCCTTTGTCTCCTCTTTAATTGAGTAAAATTATTTATACGCCTTCTATGAGTTTTTTGATAGACTTTTTTCAAATTAGGTCTGAACTGGGAAATAATATTGTGAAAAGAGTTTAACATTCACTGTCTCCCCTTTGCTTATACCTTCTCTCTCTTCAGGCACTTCAATTATACCGTCGGCTTTTACTAAAGTGCTAATAATTCCTGAGCCTCTTACTCTTACAAGCTCTGCATAAAAGTCTTTATTTTCTTTTACTATCTTAACTCTAGCAAAATCTCGTCTTCCAACTTCCGATGGAATACTACGTTTGAGGATCGCCTTGATAATGGGTTTTGGATCGTATGGTGACATTCCAAGCAGAGTTTGAAGTGTAGGGCGAACAAATACATCAAAGGAAATCATTGCAGCCACAGGTGAGCCTGGCAGACCAAAAACTGGCTTTTTATCAATTATCCCAATTAGTGTTGGGGCACCCGGTCGCATAGCTACACCTTGGACAAACAATTTACCCTTTTGTAGAATAATATCGTCTATTATATCATATTCTCCAACAGAACTGCCACCTGAAAACACTATAACATCTGTTTGTTCTATTGCCTCTTCAAGTGTTTGCATTAACATATTTTCATCATCTTTTACCCTTTTTGTGAAATATGGAATTGCATGATGTTGCTGTACGAGATTTGATAACGTAGCATTATTCACATCAAATACCTTTCCAGGTTCAAGTTTTTCACCAGGATCAACGAGTTCGCTCCCAGTTGATATTATACTAACTTTTGGTTTGCGTATAACCTTTATTAGATCATATCCACTCGCTATTATGATCCCTACGTCATGAGTGTGGAGAAGATGACCTCTTTTGAGTAAGACATCTCCACTCTTTACATCTTCTCCTCTTGTGCTGACATTTTTTCTCGGAGGATAAGGCTTAATGACTTCGATATTGTTTCCGTGTTCTCTTGTGTCCTCAACCTTTATGACAGCATTAGCGCCTCTTGGAAGCGCAGCTCCTGTCATAATCTGCAAGGCTTCACCTTTGTGAACCTCTATGTCTGGAATAGTCCCTATCTCAACTCTTCCTGCAATTTTGAGATACGTAGGATTGGTCACACTGGCACCAAAAGAATCTTCAGATCGTATTGCGTAGCCATCCATGGCAGAACGGTCAAACATAGGAACATCATATCGAGCGACAATATCATCTGCAATTACGCGATGTAAACAGTCTTTAACATGCATTAATTC
>JAECRW010000041.1 GCA_016294985.1 Candidatus Sifarchaeum marinoarchaea
CTCTTGAAATTCTGCCCACCTAATCGCGAGGAGGCTGGCAAGGGCACATTCCAGGCGTATTGCCAGGTTAACAACCACTCGGCGGTCAGGTTAGCTTTCGTCAGGTACGTGGTATTATCGGTCAGTTCGTAGAAGCGTAACAGGGTCTTGAGCATGTATTCGGCAGTTTTTGAGTCGATGATGTGCTTTTTGTAACCGTAATTGATATCGTAGCGGCCGGTATCCCAGCCAAAAAACATGGCCTTGTCAACGAATTCCGCAATATAATAGTTTATGGCGAGCGTGGCCGCGTCCGAATACGTGGCATTACCTGTAAGGGCAGATAACTCTATTAATGTCAGGGCCAGCGGTACTCCGCCGCAGCCGGCGACATCATTGCAACTGGAACTGATGCCACTGGTCCAAGAATTGCCAAAGGTTCCGTTGGCGAACTGTTTAACCACGAAAATATTGATGGCTTGCTCTACATAGGCCAACCATTCGGAGTGACTGTCGCCGAACTGTTCCGCTAACACATAGCACTGGAGAAGGTTATATAGCACCTCACCACTTTTCGCGGTGTGAACGTCGCCACCATGATCTCGTGCGTTGGCGTACGAGGTATTGGTTTCTAAGTAATAGTCAGGCAGTAACCAACCGTAGTCATCTATGGTCACCGCAGAAGGATTCCGGCTCAGGTCCACGAATTCATCGATCAACTGGGTGGCGGCTGCCACCATGGAACTATTACCCGTCTGATAGCCGTAATAAAGCATGGCGTAGGCCAGGGCATGTTCCTGTCCTAATTGACCCCCCATGGAGCCGGTACTGCCACCGATGAAATCCACAGGAGTGCCATCGCTGAAAAATCCCGCCAGAAAGATGAACTCGTTATCGGTTTGGTTATTATGATAATAGGTTCGGTAGGCTAACTCCGCTTTGAGTTTCAGAATATCCTGCATGTTCAAAACAGGAGTAGTTTCGGAATAATTGGTGTTGATCCAATCCCATCCCAAGTGCGTCGGCTCAATAAAACCATAGTACTGGGTGGAGGTCATGCCTAAATAGAGACGATAGGTCTTATTCAGTTCGGTATTGGCATCGACGGTTAGAGAATTCTTACGGAAGGTCCATTCGTACTGGTCGCGGCAGCCCGGGTTATCTTGGTTGATTTGTTGGTGGATGTGTGTGGTGTAGGCATAGCCTTCCCGCTGAGTACCGCCGCTGGTCCAACCTCCCAGGTAATTGATGAGATCAAAGCGATCAGCGTCCCCGCTATAGCCCAGCGAGGAGTTGCCTGTATATTCTATCCCATCATAAACATAAGTAGGGGTAGAAAGCAAGCCACATACAAAGCTGTCGTATTCCCAGATAACCGAGGGTACACTAAGCCGGTCCTGTTCCACGATGAGATATTGGGATTCATTGCTCAAATTCGTCATGGGAAAATCAGGCGTCACATCGCGGCCCTCATGATTGAGGTCATATAGGTTGCCGTTGTAGAAACAGCCGGGCATCAGCAAGGCGTCACACCTACGGGGGGCTACTGCTGGTTGATAGGTAATCGATAAATTAAAGGGCAGGAGCACCCCTTCTTCCACAGAATCGTTGAGGTGTTGCCAGTGCCGTTTAATTTCCACGTAATCCCAGCCATCTCGTAAGGTGTAATAATCGGTGACCTTCCATCGATGGCCGTTGGCATCCGTAATGGTGACACAGTCCTGATAAAATTCTTCCCAAGTGACGCCCGGCTGTTTAGGATAGGATTGCATAATGGTATACCGGGTGTCGGGTAGTTCGGGGGTGTCAGGCGCTACCGAAATCTGGAAATCCCGCATGGCGGCAATTTCCGTCCAATCGTTGCCATCCCATACAAAGAAGGTGGGTAAATAGGTGATTTGATAACCTGGGGGATTTTGTAGCCGTTGCTCAGTCATAAAACTGATGCGGATACGCCCATTGTCAATGGTCGGATCCACATAGCCATCACCGTTATAATCGGTTGAGCCCTCATAAGAGACAACCGCTGTTACCTGGTCGTCATAGAGAGGTAAACTGAGTAGTATTACGCAAATGAGAATGAGTGTGCAGTATTTTTTGTTAAGCGACACGATAATCCCCGATAATAAACAAATCTAGCTTTGCAAGTCGCACCTTCTGTTTTCCAGCTGCCTATATAAGCCCCCCCAAAATTCTAATTGATTTTAACACAGAAAACTAGTACTACCGACAAAATGTGAAATACTCTCGAAATAGAAGACACGTTTTTACCTACACAACACACTCCATATAGACTTAAACTTTGTCTCTGATAATCTTAAAGGAGCATAAATTAGTATTATTGATAAAATAAAGCTTAAACTCAGATAGAAAATAGTTTTACTTACACAACACTCTCACTGTGAGTTTAAATCTAATCTCTGACAATCTAAAAATTAGAAACAATTTCATGTATCGTATAGAAAACCAAATGCTTCTGTCATTGGATAAATGTGTTGCCCTTATATAGAGCCTTTCAAATAAAAAGTGTAGCAAGGCGTAAAGTGTGGTGGTAGGGTGGGATTTGTGATTAATATGAAGATGGCAGTGCTATGCATCTAACATCATACAAACTTTAACTATCGGAGGAATCACACAGATTAGAAATCCTTGATGATATTAAGAGAAATAAAGATCCTATAGATAAGCGTAGTTCAAAAATTTGAGTTCAAAGGTGTTTGATAGGCCCATCATATGGGCAGTACAGATCATTACTTGGAAGGTTACGAGAAAAATGTTGCTGACTGATATTTTCGAAGAAGAATTACAAAGTCCTACGGTATTTCGGGACGAATCTAAATTAAATGAGTCGTATATGCCGCCTTCTCTGCCCCATAGGACTTCTGAACTTAGAGAATTGATTCGTTTATTTTTAGGTGTGATGAAAAATCCAGGTGAAATGAGTCAAAGGGTTACGATCAGTGGAAGTATCGGTGCTGGAAAAACGGCGCTTTCCAAGTGTTTTGGGAAAATAATGGAAGAGTATGCAAAAACACAGAAAAAGAATTTACATTATGTTCACATCAATTGCCGACGTAAAAAATCCCGCTTCTTAATAATACGACAAGTTGTTTATCACTTCAATCCTACGGTGCCCCATAGGGGTTATTCACCAGAAGAACTACTCTATATGCTTGATTGCTTATTAGAGTCGCAGAATACCCATTTAATATTAGCTCTTGATGAACTCGATTTTATTTTACGAAGAAACGATAAGTCACTCCTCTATGATCTTACACGATGGACCGATGAACAGTTGAACGGTGTTCAACGGTTATCGCTGATACTCATTGTCAGGGATAGAGCACATCTGAAAAAACTAGATGCGAGTACGCTAAGTTCACTTCAAAATAATCACATCTACCTTGCACCTTATACTGCTCCTCAACTTGAAGATATTTTGCAGGAGCGGGCAAATGAGGCACTATTTGACTTCGCAATCAATTCTGATGTTATCAATCTCATTGGAGACATTGCCTGTGAACGAGGCGATGCGCGTTTTGCTCTTGAACTTTTATGGCGCGCAGGAAAATATGCCGACCGCGATAGAGTTACCTCTATTCTCCCAGAACATGTGCGATTGGCCAAAGCTGACATACACCCTGCTATCAGAAAAAATATCTTTCAAGAATTGTCAGTTCATCACCAGTTGATGTTATTAGCAATTATTCGCCAACTAAGAAAAAGTGGTGCCGCCTACACTACAACAGGAAACGTTGAGGCCACCTACAACATCATCTGCGAAGAGTATCTAGAGACTCCACGAAAACATACCCAATTGTGGGAATACATCAAAGACCTTGAACAGTTATGTCTGATCACTACAAAGCTTTCTGGCAAAGGCATGCGCGGCAAAACCACTTTGATTGGCCTGCCAGATGCGCCCCTGTTTCTGCTTGAAAAAGAACTTCAGAATAATTTGAAGGACTGCAAAAAAGTTAAGGGAGTATGAAAAATGACACTTGATTTACCCAATATTCTTATTCCGCAAGAACCATTTCCACCTATAGAAGAAGTGCTTTCTTCAAAAGGTAAAATAAAAATCCTAAAGATTTTAACCCTGTATAATGAATTAAACATATCTGAGATCGTCAGAAGAGCTCAACTTAATCATGCTACTGTTGCTCAACATCTCGATTACTTTAAAACCGTTGGAATTGTACATGAAAAGGCATTTGGTCGTATAAAGATTTATCGGTTAACAGAGGACATCAAAGTAAGAGTAATACGTGAGTTAATAGAGTTTTGGGAACGATCAGGGTCCATATCTGGCTCACCAAAGCGATGATGTTGACATTACTGAAAATGCGTTTCATCAATTAAATGTGTTCTAGCAATTGCATTGCAAGTTCGATGTATTTTTCTTAAGTGTACATAAAATAATGACAAAGTACTTAGCATTTAGGGGAAAAATGTGGTGCTTAAATAATAAGCATTATACTTTTTAGCGAATATTAAGCAGTTTGACGACTTTGTAAGTCATATCTTCTGAGTATCATATTGCAAAGAGGCGAAAACATTTGAAGGTGATAACAAGGGGAGAAAACATCGACTATGAATCTTACAGATTTCTTAAAAAATCTGGCATATCTGCAATAGTTTTACTCAAATTTGATCTCACTATGGGACCATATATCGCCTTCAAGGGCGTTTATGAAAAAAATGTAAAGAGTATAAGAGCCCTAGACGACCCTGAATATCTTGCACAGTTTTATGTTGGCATTTCAGGCACTGAACTAGATGTTCTCGAAAAAAATGAAGAACGTATCGTGATTGCTCGTCAAACAACCGATATAGATGCTATACAAGCTAACAATGTGCTACTACTCAGTATTGAACCCAATATATCAACATCTGCAGCCAGTCAATTCGCTAAAGACTTATTAAAGAATTCGAACGCTGAACCTCACCTCCTTGAAGAGTTAATCACACAACTTAAAGAATCTGAGCCAGACCTGGAATTAAAGTTAAAATCCAGTTCTGAAAGGGCGCCTCACGAATTACAAAGGCTCAAAAGTCCGTCAAAACCGCATAAATTAGCGAAACTTAAATGGTTCACAAGTACGCCTTTTCGTGCTTTTCAAAATTGGGAATTCAACGAAATAGAACTCAGCTTCCCTAAGTTAAAAAAATCCATGTTTTTCATTAAGGTACCTTTTGAAGGCCATGACATGGCACGTTTTTTCGATCTTCTCTTCTCACACATGGTTATAGAGAAAGATACAAACTTTTCTATCGATATGAATAAAGACCATTCAGGATTCTACATGTGTTTGACATTGGTTTTGCCTCCCAATCAAAGGAATTTCGTGGAACGTTTAGCTGCTGCCTTTAATATGGCAGGTTTTTCAATCTCAATCGTAAGAGAGACTGAACTAGAAACCTACTGGATTTCACCCCTAGGAATTTTTAGTGGCACCTCTCTAAGGATCTCACGAAAACACAAAAACTACATAGAAGTGCTTGATTCACCATCACGATTTATCTCTCTGTTTAGAAGTAAAACTATGTCATCACTTAATATAACTACACTGACTCAATTTCTGGACTCTATGTATTTTACTATCCTCTGCAAGGGTATAGGCAAGAATAAAGTTGCTGTTGAAATAGTATTAACTAAATTACATTCTAACAAGGTTGAAATGGAGCAATTCAATCTCCCTGCTGAACTTGCAGAACATTTCAAAAAAGTGAGAGGCAGACGCAGAATAATTAGTACTGTAAAGAACCTGTTACGAAGATATTGCTCTAAAGGCACTAAACTCTCGTTACAGGAATTGAATAAGTTTTTTTAGGGAATTTTTAGAGATAGGATGATCACTAAAGCTGAAATATCATCCCTTAAGTTATTAACTTCAAGCCTTACCACAAAAATTCGTGTTTAAACTATCCAGAAAGGATAACCCTTTCTACCTGTTTATCTTTAGACAATTCATTGAACAAACTAGAAAAGTGCTCCTGAGCAGTCCTTTGTTCCTCGAATTCAAATATATTATTAACTTTTGAGTTTTCAGAAACAAAGAGAAAGTATTTTTCGCCGCAGCCTCTAATTAAACATAAGAAAACATCTTCATCAAAACAGAAGCTTTGGATTAATTCCCATCGGCAACCAGTAGAAACCTTATCTACTTTCATTTCGACTGCCATCAAAATTCTCCTCCTTCATTTATGGCAGTTTGCTGAGTTGTGCAATAACATTCCATGCATGTTTTATTTCGAAAGTTCTTGTCTTTTGTCGCCTCCTTTAAAGGGCATTCTTCACATGCGATTGTTTTTACGAAACCCTCCAGATTTTTAACATGATTTTGGTTCGTGTCAGAGACAACAGTCTTATATAAATCTGGATAATTCAAGAAGTTTCGTGTTCTAATGCGTTCCTCGGTAATATCACTACCTTTGAAATCGTTTGCACGTACACGTGTTGGATATTTTAGTGTGGGTGAAAAGACGAGACATTCTTGTGATTTCATGCGTTTCAAATAGTTAACCTGTCTTTCATCTAGAATCATGTATTTCTGAAGCAATTCAGCATCTTTCGTTAATTGAAATGAGATTATAGTATAACTATTAGCAAGACTATTTTCTGCAAAAATAGGACGTGTCCCAACAAATACGAAGCCAACACCATATGCACGTAGCAAAATGCTTAAGTCTTCGGTTGGCGTAGCATCAATGCTAGTTTGTTTTCTGTACAGTTCAGGAACAAGAAACTGACATTCTTCTACAATAATCAGGTTTCGTAGACGTTGTTGAAGTCCCCGCTTAATAGCGTATGCTCCGTAGAGTTTCACTAAAAAGTTCATCAAAAACCGGACGTCATCTTTTGGCACTTGCTTAGATTGCATGTACCCCAGATCCACAATTACCTTTTTTTGAAGTAGATCATCAAAAGAGACATTTGAATCGCTAACGTCAAAAATCTTTTTCAATATTCCTCTCATAAATTTCTTCAATCGATTATTTAATGCGGTAACAGTCTTCTCTATGTATGAGAATTTGTTCTTGTGTGCAATAGCATAATCATCGAGCGCCTGCAAAAAACCCTCAAAGCCTTTAATCCTTGCAGTCGGATCAGCAATGTAATCATCCAGAACGTCTTTTAATACACGTTCCATCTGTACAGAAAGATCGATGTCTTGTTGGAACATAGTCGAATAAACTTCTCGTATTAAGGAAAACACTCGATCAGCGTGTTCTTCGGAAGAGAGATCATGAGGATCGAATATATTTATCTGTAATGGCGCATGTTCTGAACCAGGAGCTAATATAATTACATCATTAATTACTTCGCATGACAGGAGAGGTAACAATTGAGTATATTCAGATTTGAAATCAAAGGCAATCCAGTCAATCATGGGGAATTTATTTGAGACTTCTAGCACCATATTCTTGGTAAAGCATGTTTTTCCACTTCCAATTAAACCGATGACTGTTGTACTGCGCCTTAAATCCTCAAGTTTAAGTCTTAATGGTTGCAAAGGCTTCTCTCTAAAAACAACCTGGCCAATTTCTATGCATTCATCGACATTACTTATCTCTAAAGGAATCTCAAATTCTGGAATATATTTGCTTTCTATACCACGTATAGGCTTCTCGGGAAGGTGCGTGAAGGATGATAGGCGAAATATGCTTAACTTCGTTTCTTTTCCTAAAGATAGCTTTAATCCAACTCGTTCATGTGCACGTTTAAGCTTTCTACCTTCTAGAATAGATGTTTTTACACTATAATGAATCCCAGAATAAATCGTATTGATCGAATTTTCAATATCTATTGTTTTACCTCTGCACATTTCTTCATCTTTTGCTGAAACCAACACATAGGTCGATGCCTTTGTAAAACCAAATTGCATTCCAGTAGGATACTCTAAGGATTCTTCTAGTATCTGAGTCTCTAGAATATTCATAAGATCTTTATTACCTGATGCAGCGTTGTTAAATTCATTTACTAAATGCTTCAATTTTTTTTCATTAACATCTAGGCTTTTGAAATTCGTTACAAATGTAAGTTCTACCTGTAAACTAAGACAATGCCTGATAAATTGGTCGTGTTGTGTCATCTCCCTATACGCCTTGTGCTCGGGTTGGCCTTCTATAAAGATAATAGAAACAAAACGAGTGTCATAAGACGATATTTCTGGAGAGATTCGTTGAACGCAAAGTACGGAATTATTCAGTCCATACCCTACAAATTCAGGTTTTGATGTCATCGCGGATAACTCCTTTTCGGAAACGATGTCACTCTCAACCTCAAATGAAAGCGATTCAAGGCTTCCTCTCATGCGAGTAAGGGCTGTTCGGGCGTCTTCTATTGCTTTGCGCATTCTTCGGCTCGTTCCAAAGACGTATCGTCGCACTTTTACTGTTCCATTATCACTTATGGAAATCTCATGGGCACCTTGCCTACATTTCTTTAAGTACGCCAAAATATCTTCGTATTCATATCCTTGATTTCTAGTACCTTTAAAGGTCTCCTGGGAAATAGGAGGGCGCTGTGCATATCTTATGACTTCCCTGGGTAGGCATGTGATTTCTAATGCTTGAATTACGAGATATCTATCACCAAACAAAATGAAAGAAAACATTTCAAATAACCATACGAATTTGTGCATAAAAAGCGGCAATGGAAGAGTCCGTTTGAAAACGATTCTATCTGAACCAAGTGAATGAAATTCGTATTCTGAAAAGATACGTACACTAAGAATGCCAAAAAGAGCGAAAAGAACGAAACCAATAAAGAATGAATTACCTACAAAACTGTTACCTAAACTTGAAGAAGTTAGGAGTACTTTCTGGAAAATGAAATATTCTAGGAAATAAAATGCAATACTTGAGCTAACAGTGAAAAAAAGCATAAATATAATGACTGCTTCACATTTCTCCTTGAATGAATCTCCTGAAAACCGCGAGTGTTTTACTACAAAATAAATAGAGAAACAGAAACAGAAAATCACCATAATTAGCAAATGTACGATTTGAATTAACATATATTAAGCCTCGTGATTTATAGATAGGAAAAAAGGGTTAAAGGTTTCAAGAAGCAAAGACATTTTCATATTTCCTCAAATAAAATATTATCATGGCCAATGTCCGCCTGAATCTATTCGTTAACCCTCTTAGATATTACGCTGTTTTAACAATTTCGCATACAGAATTTTAAAGAAATATAAAAGATCAGCGACTTTTTTACAAATTAAAATGACTTTAAAAAGAAAATACGTCATCTAAAGCGCAAATTTAGTCTATGGAGTCTTCAGTGAAAGTATTAACCAACAAAAAACCTGATGAATTATTTAATCAAATAAAAACAGTTTTTTGTGAAAATTGTGGGGCTTAAAAACATACTTCAATTAATACCTTCAGTTGAAGGTGAAAACCACAAATGAGATATTTAAACGCGGTATTAGGATTAATTCTCCATAGCGTAATTATAATACTCGCTTATATACCATTATTCGTACTATGTATTGATTTGGGGTTCTATGACACCTATCCTGTGATTATCCTTCTTTGGCTTCTTTCTCTCAATGAGATATTGTTGTCTATAACTCCACCATCAGTTCTAGTCCTACCAGTATGCTCGTTCTCATTTAGTATGGTCATTGGTCTTTTTATCACCAACCTTTTTCCTTGGATTTATCCTTTCCTTGTAATTGGTCTCATTCTCTTTGTAATGGGGCTTCTCGTTCAGTTCTTGATAACCTTAATCTAATCAGAAAGAATTACAAAAGTCGCGAGGTTTTTATATCTACATGCATGTAGCTTGTAAAGATTTTACAAATAAAAACCTCTATTATGGGAAGTCTTAAGGAGACTATAATACATAGAGGAAGGTGTATTAATGATAAAGAAGTTTTTCCAGAATAAGCGAGGTTCTCCTTTGATTGAAGAGGTTATGTTAATCGGGATGGCCATTCTTATGTTTGCACTGGTAATCAGCTTGATATTTGACATCTTTAACTGGACTGGTGCATCAACCTCCGAACTCTATCAAGAACTGGCCAATCTTTGGAGTGAGTTTCGTGGATGATATCTAAGCTAAGGACATTAGCTTCCAGTTAGTGTTGTTCTTTAGAGATCACGAGATTTCAGCAAAGTATTTAGCTCTGATTTTTGAAAATCAATTGCGTCTACCTTTTTTAAAATGTCTTCTACCAAATTTTTGCATATCTGTCTATTTAACAAATTTCTTATAGCACGTTAAACCATTAACAATATTTTAATTAGTACATGAAACGCAGAGGAGAACCAAATTGTCAGTTCCTGATTTACCTAGAAATTATATTACAAAAGAAAAATCCAGAGTTCAAAGCGATAAGAAGATTAGTGTATACAAGTTGGAATCTTTAATTGAGATTGCTCATAAAAAATATCAAAACACTCGTGTCTTTCGTTCAAAAGCTTTACTCAATGGTATCGTAGTTGAATTGATTACAAATAGTGCACATCAATATGATTTCTGGCTCAGAAACTGGTGGCCGGCTCCAGAAGAAGTTTTACCACATGGAATTATTTATTCTGTCTATGGCGTAGAGGACTTGGATCATTTTGCATACTATTGTCCTGAGAGATATACTGCAGTCTTTGTCAATACTGAATATTATGGTCAAGCAAAGAGCTGGGCACTTGGAATAGCTGCTATTATTCTTGAAAAGCAGTTTAACACCCATTCGCTTCATTCTGCATGTGTAGATGTTGGGGGAAAGGGCGTTGCTATTATTGCTCCTACCGGTACAGGAAAGTCTACACAAGCCTTTAGGTTGTTTAAAAGACCTGATACAAAAATACTTGGCGACGATTGGCTCTATATCAAACATCCTCTTCTAGGTAAAGACAATTCATTGATTGGACGCCAGCCTGAAAAAAGCCTTTATATGAGAACAGATATCGAGGAAACAGAAATTTGGATGAGAGAGATTTTTGATAAATCTCCGGTGGAGAACGTTGAGATAGTGGAAGACGAAGGAGAGTGTGTCGCAGATGATTGCGACGGTTGGTGCTATCATTGCTTCGGAAATTCAAGAGCTATGGTTCAACGTGAAGATTTGTTAGGACCGGAGAAAGTAGGAGACGAAACAATTGTGAGATTAGTAGTATTACTTAGAAGAGACAAAGTTAATCCGGCTGAAGTGTGGTTAAGTCCAAAAGAAGCTGTAGAAGTTCTGCAAAAAGGGGAGTATATGATTAGACCAGGTGCTGGACCTCCAGAGAAATGGGGGAAAATGGGGAATGAAGCGTATTATAATCCATACTTGCTGGAACTTAGTCATGAAAGGCAACGATATTACTTCTTGAAGATGTTTGAAGATCACAAGGTTCCTTGTATACTCTTAAACACAGGAGTTGAAGGTGTAGAAGAGACTTATCAGAGAATAGTTAAAGCGGTAGAGGAACTCCATTAAAAAAAGCGAAAAAAAAATTATGACATTTAGAATTTAGTGATTTAACTGTTCTTAACCATATTTCTCAGAACTGTATGCAATATGCCGCCGTTGCGGTAATATTCCACCTCAATAGGCGTGTCTAGTCTTATGAGAACTTGAAATCTTATCTCATTTCCTTTTTCATCCCTTACAATTACAGTCAGCTCTCCTCCTGGCTTTATGTTCTTGATACCCAAAAGATCGTAAACTTCATCTCCTTTGAGACCTAGCTTATCGGCGTTCTCACCTTCCATGAATTGCAAGGGTAAGACCCCCATTCCCAATAAATTACTTCGGTGAATTCGTTCAAAAGATTCGGCTATTACTGCTTCAACACCTAAGAGTTGTGTGCCTTTAGCCGCCCAATCACGGGAACTTCCAGTTCCATACTCCTTACCTGCAATGACAACAAGTGGTGTATTGATCTCTTTATAACGCATTGCAGCCTCGTAAATCGTCATCTCTTCGC
>JAECRW010000195.1 GCA_016294985.1 Candidatus Sifarchaeum marinoarchaea
CACATGATGCAGCATCTACTGCAACAAAGTCTTTCGTTGCGAGCGTACCAATGTCTGGAGCAACTGGTAGGTCTGCCCATGGGACACAGTCACACATCTGGTCATTATCGATCAGGTATGTCAAACAACCTACTTTATCGCGGTACTTGGTGAATTCCTTGCCTGGCTCTTGCCATACGTTTAAGGTACCCATTGCCGCGTCGCTCATAGCAATCTGGTTCATGGGCCAGTAGTCGTCACGCCACTTTAGAGCGGCTGTGGCCATGATAATGCAGTGCCACTGACAGGTCTGACACATGTAGCACTTGTCCCAGTCGATTTCAACAGTGTCTTCCTTCACGTTGACTGCGTTAACTGGACAGACACGTTTGCACATGTCCGCTACAGGGCAACCTTTTTCACCTGGGCAGTTTTCTTTCACTACAACGGGCCAACCCATGTGATCTTCTGGCTCGCCCCACATAGCTAAGTGACTGTTGTATTTTCCACGTTTTGATTGTGCACCGATACCTAAGTTCTTGATTGCACCGCCAAATGCAGTCATAGGATGTCCTTTAGCGTGGGTTGTGACAAGCATGGCATCAGCTTCCGCAATAGCGCGAGCTGTATAGGACTCCTTTAGGATATTTCCATTTGGAACTGGGATCGTAACATCATCTTCTCCGGCAAAGCCGTCAGCGATGATAATTGGACAACCCATTGATCCAGGAGTGAAACCATGATATGCTGCTGTGATTAATTCCACAATTGCATTGATACGACTGCAGCAGTGGCTATAGGGCTGAGTTGTTGTATCTGTGACGAAGGGTCGTCCTCCCTCACGTTTTATAACATCAGCCATAGCAGCAACGCATTCTGGTCGCAATACGTGAGTTCTGCCCCATTCACCCAAGTGGATTTTGATAGCACTGTAGTCTCCTTTGTCCACACATTCGTCGAGACCTGCTTCATAGAAGAGGTCCTTCGCTCTGTAGATTTTGGATTCTACCCAGTTTCTTTCTCTTGCTTCTGAAAACCAAACTTTTTCGGGCATTTTTTATACCTCTCAATATTGAGATATCTCTCTTTTGCCTAGTTGGCAAATAGAAATAGAGTGGGTAACCATTCCTAGCTTAGCATTTAAAAAGGTTTTTTTAAGTTCAACCATAATGGGGGTCTTATCTGAATTTTCTGCCTGTATCTCTATGAAAACTCTTCTTACTTATAAAATTTCAAAAAAATAACTGGATATAACGTTTCTGACGTTTTAATGATTGAAAAATATCTAGGGGGTTATCTCTTTTGCGAAACAATAGCATCATATTTAATGATTAATATCTTCTTAGCTTGAAGTTTAACGTCTAAAAATCAATAATATGATCATATGTAAGAAGTGTGTCATTTATAATAATTTTTTTAATCAAATCAATTATTTCAAAAAGCAATTTACTCTTAAGAAGCAGTATATGCAATTTCTATGTCCTATTCTCTCCAGAACGAGCCAATCAATGAATTTTCAATGGTATAATGGGCCAAATTAGTTAACATTCGTTACAATGTGACAACTTAATATATATCTTGCACAATCACGAAAATTTATTTTTTAGCAAGAATGGCGTTACTTAACACTGTAAACGATTCAAGTAGAATAATTATATTACTTAATAACCTATTGCGACTTTTCCTATTCTTAAAACTTAAAATTGACGCTATATATATATCGTAATTTGGGTTTAAGTAGAGGATGGCCTTTATATTAAAATAGGCATTTGTAAAATACCAGAACACAATACTCTAAATACCATGTTGTGTTAGCCTTGTAAACAAAATCGCACCAAATAATCTATAACCATTTAATTCGCTTCATTACGAGTAAAACGACAAAATGATTTTTCTACTTATGACATTGGTATTTGAGTATCTATTGTGCCGGTAGATGCTGATATCGGGATCTTTTCGCCGAAATGTTTAAGGAATTAATGTTTTATAGCATTTCTGGTTATAAGATTCCGTTGCAAACTAAAATCTCGAACTATTTTTGTTCGGAAAGTGTAACTAAGCGTTGTGCTTCAAGAAGAACATCATTATAAAGCCTTTCATCTATCCTACGCGCTAAATCCTTCATCTTAGAGTTAATCTTTCTGCTAATATCATATTCCCCTGCTAGACATTTGTTACAAGCGACATAGGGCAAAAAAGGGAATTTATTCAAGGTCTTGATAGTGTTATCTTTCTTAGGATAGGTTACAGGAGCGTTTCTTTTGATTAGAGCGATGATCTCATCATCGTCATTGGTGTTATATTGATTTTTTAACGCATTAACATAATTTTGCGTGTTGATAATGATGTGTTTGTTATATTCTTTAATGCAATGTGAGGGGTATCCCAAAATGCCACCGATTTGAGAGTTAGTCATCTTAGGCTTAAGTTGGGTGTGTATTTGATTGTTTCTGTAAGCCCATAATAAGATAGATGGTTTTTGTGTAGCGTTCAATTCTTCTAAATAGGAACTGATTTTTGGAGTAATATTCGTTTTGTCAAGAAGTGGTTGAATTCTTCTCAGAGTGGTGACCGAGGTAAGCAAGTTAAACTGTCGAAGGATCTTTCTGAGGAGTTGTAGATTTGGAAGAAGGCTATCATCTTCTGGTTCAACAGATGCAACATTTTTTTGTCCCGACAGGACTGCACACAGAGACAATTTATTGTGGAGATCTTCAATTCGCAGGATACTTGTAGGAAGTTCTTTGATTTTTTCCCACAATTTTGTGATTTGTGTTTGATCCATTGGTGACATAGCATTTTCCTTTTCCTTGAAGTTAAAAACCGTTTTCTTCAGGTATTCTATCTTTATTTCACACTCATTCTTTTGTTATGGCTTTAAATTCCCTTATTTTTGTGATTTTATGAAAAATTTAATAGAAAGTTCTCTATA
>JAECRW010000196.1 GCA_016294985.1 Candidatus Sifarchaeum marinoarchaea
ATTTAGCTTTTCGGTGGATTACTGTAATATTCAGGAATTTTTTTGCTAAAGTATCCGCAAGTTCTCCAGTTCCATCTGGACTGTTATCATCAACAATAATGAGCTCGCCACGAAGATTATTCTCCTTAAAAACGTCAAGAATCTTCGGAACAAGAAGCCCTATGTTTTCTCGCTCGTTATACGTTGGCAAAACAATTGAAACTAACGGAGTCTCTCGATCATTCATGGAGATGTCACTCACAGAATATATTCCTTCTTCATATTTCAGCTGAAGAAGAAAATGAACACTAGAGAACTAATTAACGGTATGCAAAATTAAATGTTTGCCAAGGTTGTTCTAAAAAGCTTAATTATCTTCTTCTGGCTTATTTTCTTTCTTAATCATATTAGTAACTTTTTCTTTTCCTTTTCGGAGGTATTTCGTCCAGTCAACCATAACCACTAAAAGCATTACCGAGATTGTAATGATCAAAGAAATTACTGGTACGATAGGATCTTGCGAAGAAGATATTTGTCCACTTCTGATAGCTTCGATGTCGATCCCATAGAGAAGTAAAGCTTGTCTACCTGCTTCTGTTTCCGCTGCACTACGAACCAGATACGCTATACCGACTGCAAGAATGATTTTACCGATGAAACAAGCAACTAGAGCATAACCTATGTTGTAATTTACCATACCAAGTACGATTAAAAGAAGGTCATCAGGCAGTGGTGTAGCCGCGAAGAATATAATAAGGGGAATTCCATAGCCTTTTTTCACCAATTTCGCGAGTGAATCAAGTCGTTTTCCGTAGGAAGTATCTTCAATCATTTCGCTCGTACCTCTTCCAAGAAGCCATGCACTTAGTTCGCCAATGGATGCGCCAAATCCAGCTGATATACCTAGCAGTAGCGGGTTGATTGGTAAGACAACTACAAGTATAGCTAGAGCAATGATGTATGGGACTGGCATGATCACAGAGACATTTCCAATTATGCTGATTAAGAAAATAGCGAAGTAGACGCCAAGGTCGCCATAATTAGCGTGAAAATAGAGTACGAAACGTACGAAAACTTCGCCAATATTTATGCCCATAAGAGCGATTGCGAGCATCCCACCAAAAAAGGCGACAAATATTCCAGCAATTGCCAAATTTTTTGCTCGTTTACTGCGGAAGAGTTCTTTGTTAAAAGGAGACATTCATATCACTCTTTTCTGATTTTTGAAAAGAAAACTTTTAGTGAAAACTCGAAACGGTCATATATAATTCATTCGCAATGAACGATAAATAGTGATAAAAAGGAGTGAAAGCCGGAATTCACATATCCGTCTCTTGAATAGCTTGACTGACGAAGACACGTTTATTTGGTGGGATGTCTTTATCTATTACGACTCCTGGACCTACCCACACTTGATTGCCAATTTTTCGCCCTGGCATAATGCTGCAATTTACTTCAAGAGTTGTTTGGTCTCCGATAATTGCACCCAATTTAGTGCGCCCAGTATTTACCTTATCTCCATTAACAAGTGCATATATTGGCTTACCTTGCATCCAGTTGATGATGTGTGTTCCTGCACCTATGTACACGTTATTTGCAATAACACTGTCACCAATAAAAGAGAGACGATTTATGAATGAACTTCCGAGTATTACTGAATTCTTGATTTCGACCCCAAAACCAATCACAACATTGCTTCCAATAGCCGTGTAATCACGGATCAATGAGTTATCTCCTATAAATGTGTTCTCCCCAATATAGACCGGACCTTTAATAACGGCTCCAGGACGAATTTTTACGCCGTCTGAAATCCAGACAGGACCCTCTATCCGTCCATCGATCTCCGCTGTTTTCGAGATATGTGACCCTTCTTTCATCAACCTATCCATAACGAACTGAGCGGCAGTTAATGCGTCCCAAGGATATTCTACGTCAATCCATTGACCTTCCCAGATTGCTGCATATACATTTCCACGTTTACATAGTCGATTAACCGCCTGATCTAGCTGCTGAGTTTCTTTAAGAAGTTTAAAGATTTCTGGTCGGAACACATACACACTTGAAACTGCATATTTACTTAACTCTGATCCTGGTATCGGTTTTTCGATAATCTGTTCTATTCTTCCTTCCGTTACATCAAGAGCTGCTACACCATATCGACTTACATCGGGAGCAAGTGTTAGTGCTATCGTGCTATCAGCATTAAACTCTTGAAAGGTGTCAATTGTTCTTTGAACCATATCCAAATCGACAAAAAAGTCTGCATGGGCTAGTAGAAAAAACTTTTCATCTTTTAATTCGTTCTCTGCGGTTAAAATCGCGTCTTCTATCCCAATCTGATTTTCTTGAACTATATACTTTATATCTACTTCAAAATCAAACCCTGAGCCAAAATAATCTATAATGGATTCTTTTTGGTAGCCTATCACGCACACCAACTCTGTAATGCCTACCGCCTTAAGAAGTGAAACTATATGCTCAAGTATAGGCTTTCCGCAAATAGGAAACATCGGTTTGGGTCTATTGGCAGAGAGTGGTCTAAACCGACTCCCCTCGCCTGCAGCAAGAATTAATGCCTTCAATACATTTGTCCTCCATTTTTGTGCATAAACTTGAGTTCTTTTTTGGCTAACAAATACATTCTTATAAATCCTACTAAACTGGGAATTAAGATTGTAAAAGACGCTATCGCTACATAAAGATAAAGCAGAATTGGTTTGAAAAAGAGATATGCAAGCATCATACCGATAAATAGCCCCATAGATAATACCAACATCATTAAGTAACTTAAAGAAAGACTGTAAAGCCTAACAAAGATGCCCTGAGAATGGCTTTAGTGGTTGGTAAGCCTCCGGGGAGCGATCTTAAAATCGAAGAAAATAAGGTCATTGCCTATCGTAATTTTGCTAACAAAATCTGGAATGCCAGC
>JAECRW010000197.1 GCA_016294985.1 Candidatus Sifarchaeum marinoarchaea
GGAGAAAGCGCGTCTTCGGGCGTTACCGAATTTTCTCATAAGGTTGTCGAGAGCATGTGTGTCTTTTAGTGAGTTGATTGCCCCAGGAAGTGTAATAGCGGCCATAGTAGATCCCTTACAGAGTAAGTGAACAGTTAGTAAGTTAGTAAGGAGCACCACCCTTATAAACAGACAGACCCCGCCATATAACTATCACGCTGTAACCACCGTCTGACACCTGCAAAACTATGAAATTATGTGAAGTTATAGTAAGTTAACGGGAACTGTCACAAACCTCCTCGAAAGAGATCTAAAGCAGAATGCCTCATCAAATCCAATCTATAAAAATATATATATCATTGAAGTCCTTCTTTATCTATTTCACTTTCATTCCTTCTCGGAGGAAAACCTTATGACTGAAACTATCGAGATTGATAGAGAGAAACGTTATATTCTATTTTTCGATGAACTAACAAATGAAGACCTAGCCCTTGTAGGTGGTAAAAATGCTAGCCTTGGAGAAATGATTCAAAAAGTTAATGTCCCTATACCTACAGGCTTTGCAGTTACATCACATGCATATCGAACCTTTATTGAATCAGTATCAGGTCTTAAAGAGTTTATTGCCTCTGAAATAAAAAAGGTTCAGGTAACACTCGAAGCTAAAGACGATGTAGAGGAAAAAATCAAACAGGCCGAAGCCGATGAAGATTTTGGCGAGGTTCAACTACTTACAACCGTTTTTCAAGAAAAACAAAAAGCGTTCGTCGAAACACTTCAAGAGGTTGGACATAATATCCGCCTGAGAGTCATTCAGTCAGAAATACCTGATGACATTAAACTAGCTATCGCTGAGGCTTACAAAAAATTGAACGAACGATTAGGGATTGCTGATGTCGATTGTGCGGTTCGATCATCTGCAACTGCTGAAGATTTGCCAGAGGCCTCATTCGCTGGCCAACAGGAAACATTCCTTAACGTCTCAAAAGAAGATAATATTCTTGAAAAGGTAAAGGAATGCTTCGCTAGTCTTTTCACTAATCGTGCCATCTCTTACCGAGAGGACCAAATGCATTTACAGCGCCTTAAGGCTTTGGAAGCCGAAAGAAAAGGTGATTTAGAAAAGGCGAAATATCATAAGCATATTATAGATGCCGTTAACCACTTTTCCGTGGCACTGTCTGTCGGCGTTCAACAAATGGCACGTTCTGATCTTGCATCTAGTGGTGTCATCTTTACTCTCGACACTGATTCTGGATTCAGAGACGTCGTTTATATCACAGGAACATGGGGCCTAGGCGAATATGTTGTACAGGGTACCGTAAACCCTGATCAGTTCTATGTCTTTAAACCTACTGCAAAAATGGGCTTTAATGCCGTTATCGATAAAAAGGTTGGCAATAAAGATAAAAAACTAGTGTATAGCAAACGAGGAGGTACTGTCGAACAACAAGTTCTCCCAGAGGATCAGGTTAAATTCGTTCTTTCTGATGAGGAAGTAGTTCAATTAGCTAAATGGTCAATTCAAATCGAAGAGCACTATGGACTTGCGATGGACATCGAATGGGCAAAAGATGGCGTCACTGGAAATCTCTATATCGTTCAAGCGCGTCCTGAAACTGTACACGAAATTAAAGCGGCTAATGTATTGAGAACTTACAAATTGGCTGATCCTATTATCGAAGATGACATCATACTTATCGGCGAACCTGTTGGAAGCATGATAGGCCAAGGAATTGCCAACGTTATAGAAGATGTATCACGTCTAAGTGAATTCAAACCTGGTGAAGTCCTAATCACAGAGCAAACAAACCCAGATTGGGAACCTGCTATGCGAATTGCTGCCGCTCTCATTACTGAACGCGGAGGTCGCACAAGCCACGCAGCTATTGTATCACGCGAACTCGGTCTTCCCTGTATTATTGGTACACTTAATGCAACAAAGTTACTAAAAGACGGTGATGAGGTAACTGTCGACTGTAGTGAAGGAATCGGCCGCATTATTAGAGGTCTCAAAAAATTTGAAATTGAAGAGATAGACTTAGCTGAGCTCCCAGATACTAAAACCCAGGTAATGATGAATTTAGGAGTTCCAGATTCAGCGTTCGTATATGGACAATTACCTCACCATGGAGTTGGTCTAGCGCGATTAGAATTTATCATCAACAACCATATCCAGTTCCATCCTAAGGCTCTTATTGACTACCCTCGCTTCAAGCAAACCGTTGAACTTATCGATGATATGTATAGAGGAGAGGTAGGTCGAGAGAAACTAAAAGATTTACGTGAACTAGTTCGACTCATCGAGGAAAAGACTGCTAACTACGAAAATAAAGCTGATTATTTCGTCGATAAATTAGCCCACGGGATTGCACGAATCGGTGCTTCATTCTATCCTTATGATGTTATTGTCCGTTTGTCTGATTTCAAAACTAACGAATATGCCAACCTTATTGGCGGTGAATTTTATGAGCCGCATGAAAGTAACCCGATGATCGGTTGGCGAGGTGCAAGCCGCTACTACGCTGCTGACTTCAAAGATGCGTTTGCTCTTGAGTGTAAAGCCCTCACCAAAGTCAGAAAAGTAATGGGCCTCAAGAATGTCAAAGCAATGGTTCCGTTCTGTCGTACCCCTGAAGAAGGACGAAATGTCATTAAGGTGATGGGCGAAAATGGTCTAGTGCAAGGTGAAGACGGATTAGAGATCTATGTCATGGCTGAAATTCCAAGCAATGTGATTTTAGCAGAGGAGTTCGCAGAAGTCTTTGACGGTTTCAGCATCGGATCCAATGACCTAACTCAGTTAACACTAGGCCTAGATCGGGACAGTGAGTTAGTAGCCCATATCTTTGATGAAAGAGACGAAGCGGTTAAGCGCTTGTTAGAACGCGTGATAAAAGTCGCTAATGAAAAAG
>JAECRW010000042.1 GCA_016294985.1 Candidatus Sifarchaeum marinoarchaea
GAGTATAACCCCATGAGCACCATTACAGTAACTGGGGAGGAGAAAACGAAAGCGCTTTTCGCCACCAAAATCCCATACCTGAAGCTTAATCGTCTCATCAAACTTGCCGTTTGCCTCAAATACAAGAAAGCTTACACCGATGGTCATCCTTGTGTCGATTTCGAACTTTCCAGTGGCATGTCTGTTAATTAAAGTAGTTTTTCCAACACCACCTTCTCCAGCAATTAGTATCTTATATATATAAGTGCGTTTTTTGGCAACTTTCACATCTGTGTGGTGGATCTTTTCTGCGTAAGTGCGTTTTTTGGCAACTTTCACATCTGTGTGGTGGATCTTTTCTGCGCGCGCCATAAGAAATGCCCCTCAAAAACTCATCATCAATTTGTTATTTGGAAGTAGAAGTTGATAAAGAATCTGGTAAAACTCTCCGCATCAGATTTCACACTTATGCCGTAATAGATCGCTTTAAATAGCCTAGTTTTCGGCACTCAATCTATCTACCGATTTCATTAGAAATATTCTTCAGAATGCAAGAGGTAAATCATGGTCAAAATATTTTAAGCACTCAGTTTTCTAAAAACAAGAACTGTTTCATCTTGATTTTAGCTTTTTATCACTTTTACCCTGCATGTCACTCTTCCCCATCCTATATGGTGTTCAATTTTTCGTTAGTAACTAATGTACTTTTTCTTTTTTAGTTCCGTTTTTCTTTGAGTTCATTCGCAATGAACAAAACCATACGCTCTATATAAACAACTTTTTTTCCAAGTATATGACCACTTACGCATTAAGTTCACCCCTTGAAAGTGAGGTATATGACAGTTCAAGAAATCTCGATAGACGATATCTTCATATACTCCTTTCTTATTCCTGAGTCCTCACCTGAACTCTGAAAACCGTTTGAAGTTCTATTTCCCACCATAAATCCCCTATTAAAGGAAGTCCTCCCAGGAGAACATGTATTTAAATCACAAGAACGCTGTGCCGAGATTGTGCCTGATTTACTGGTTGGAAAAAACCTGTATTTCATTGAGATTGAAAACGCCCGTTCGCTGGATTCTCGACGCTTAAGAGCTACCTTGCGAAAACGTATCGCTTACATTTCTGCCAAAGCAGGAGTCATCAAACGGGTCTTGCCCACCGCACAAGTAGGTGTGCACGTCATAAGCCCTGAATCCTGTGAAATTGATGACTGGGTTGTGTCCTATATCGGTTTTATCACGTTTGAACTCGATGCCTTGCGTGATAAGGTGCGAGGTGTGTACTAAATTTGTGGAGTTTATTAATGAACCGTAATAAAAGGTAGGGAGAAGTCGATCACGATGATTCAGACCGTCAAATTCCGAATGTATCCCGATGAGACACAAGAAAGCAAACTCCATGAGATCTTCACCATCTATAACCGCGTGAAACGTATCGGCTATAACCTGTTGTTTCATGGCGAGGATTACATGGCAGAACGCTTCGATGAGGGCAAAACCATACAACAGTGTTTGATGGATCTATGTCATAACAACCCCTATGTCAATACCATCCTTATTGATAACAGGATGAAACTGAAACAACAAAAGACCTGGTTGATAAAACGACGCACACGCCTGACACAGCAGTTAAAAGTCATTACCAAGAAAATCAACACAATAAAGGAGAAAGATACACATGACAGACGGTTGAAGGGCTTATACGCCCGCAGATCATCGATAATGGCTAAACTACACAATTTACACCTCGAACCCGTAGTATTTGGCACTAAGAAATTATTCAGGCAGAGAATACTCGGCAACATAAGTAGAGAAGAGTTCAGGATAATACGGGATTCTTCCTTCATTTGTATCGGAAAGAAACAACAAGGATTGAAGAACCTGAACATCAAAGTATTGCCTGATAAGACAGTCAAGATACGGACTTTCTCTAAACAAAAGGGACGCAAATGGCTGATCATTCCCATGTCTGTAAATTCTGTGCAGGAAAAGTGGTTTCAGCAGGTTATGAATGCCGACAAATACACGGTGACCTTGAAAAGGAAACTCTTCAAGGGGAAGGTGCGTTACTTTGTCCATGTATCCTATGAGATCCCAGAGCCAGCACTACATTACGGGTATGAACATGGCGCCATCGGCTTAGATTTTAACTATAATTTTGTTGCTCTGACCAATGTGAATCAGCACGGCACACTCCTCTCCTATCATAATATCTTGTTCGGTAACCTTCACACCTATCGAACAAATAAACGCAATGATTATATTTCTTATAAAATGGATAAAGTCGTAAATTACTGCATCAATAAAGGCAAGGGCATCGTGGTTGAAGATTTACAATTTGAACAAGCGTTTTCCTATAATAAAAAACGTAATCGAAAATTGAACGATTTGAAGACCACCGCCTTAGAGTTACTAGAGCGGAAATGCAAAAAGCGCGGTGTATCCTTCAGAAAAGTATTTCCAGGATATACCTCTATAATTGGCAGGTATAAGTATTCACGATTACATAATTTGTCAGTACATCACTTAGCAAGTTATGTAATAGCTCGAAGAGGGCTAGGATTTAAGGAAACATTTCCAGCCGTGTACGATTGGGTGCTCTCACACGTCGGGGAGTTTATCGAACCCCGTGTGAAACAGGGCAGTCCTTACCGTAAATGGTCACAGATCCACGACCTTTTCAAGCACAGCGGGATAACTTCCTTCAAGACTTCCGAGATAATGCATAAAACATTATTGGTGAGGTATGTTTTGAACTCGGTGACGAGCGCACAGCCTGATAACCTTAAGGCTGGTTCTTCCTTCATGAAAGCAGGGAGAATTGATGATTATCATAAAATGTGGATTTGTATGAAAAATCACACATTTTTATAAATAATTGTAAGGTTTTAAGCATAACATTTATTTTAAACTTTAGAGATGTAATATAAAACTCGCCTTGCATAGTTTAAAGTAAGAAGTTGTTATGGGCAACAAATTTTGTACATAACATTTATTATTGAGTTCAGAGATGTAATATAAAACTCGCCATGCTTAGTTCAGAGTGATCCTTATGACAAAAAGTAATGAAAAACCGCTGATTACCACAAACCAATTTGGAACTAGTTCATTAATTAGTTATATATGGGAGCAAGAGATGCTAAAAGAGAATATCAATTTAAGATATGTAAAAAACCGTCTCTAGGTTTCCCCAAACAATTTTTTTTAATTTCTTGAAATTACTCTCGTAATACTTTTCTTTCATAACTGTTTTACAGTGGTTTTGCTCTTTCTTTCTTCTATTTTCACGATTTCTACCCTTTAAGCCCTCTAAAATGACTTTTTATATGTTCCTAAAAGGAAATATTAAAATTTTCAAAGTGTCCCCATTAAACTATGAGTTACCTTATTATTGACTTTCACATTCATCCCAAAAGGAGTAGTCAACTAATCATAGATGAAATTCTAGACGAAATGAATGCTTCAGGGGTCTCCCATGGTGTTCTTCTTGGTAAAGATTTCGATAAAAAGGATTTGGACAGACCCGAGATTAGGAAACGAGTAAGAGAAGCCTTCTTTAAGAGTGATATAGCATCGCATTATTTGCCAAATATATCAAATCATTCTTTTACTCAACTTGAACAGGCATGGAGCGATTTGGAAGTCTATCTTAGGGACAGAATGTCAAGTTCTCTTACACCTCTTAAAGAATTGGCGGAAATTGTGAATGAATATCCCGATAAGTTCACTGGTTTCGGCTCAATTAATCTGCTGAAAGATGAAGAACATGTAACGAACAAGATAAAAGAATTGAATGAACTTCAGTTAAAGGGGTTTAAATTATGGCCGTTTCTGGTTAATCCTTCGGAAAATGAAAATCTTCGAATGCTCTGCGAAGATTTCGAAAAAAATGGAAAAGTTCTATTAGTACACACAGGTTGTGGTCCTGGTCCATGGGAAATACCTGAATTAGCCGAATTTGCTAATCCGAAATATTTGGAACCTCTTGCTAAAGATTATGACATTCCCATCGTCTTAGCGCACTCAGGATACTACAGTCGCGATAAACCTGGTATTTTCTTTAAGGACGCTCTTGAACTCGCCAGAAAATACGAAAACGTTTGGCTTGAAATATCTGCGGTACCAGATGTTGTTACAGACCCCATACTTGCTGATAAAGTGAAAGATGCTATGGGTGGATTTGATCGAGTTTTATTTGGCTCAGACTATCTTGAGTATATGCAAATTACTGTTCATGTAATTAAAAAAGCACGGCATTTAATAGATGAAGACAAGGCAAAAATATTAGGATTAAATGCAAAACAACTTCTTGGACTTTAAGTATAGATAGTCAGATTTCGAACGTCTTACTTTACACCGTGCACCCTTCTAAACTTGAAGATAGCGGAGATGGATAGAAGTTTTTTCAAGTATTGGGGTCCTCTTCTTAGGACACTTCTTCTACGGGATTGTCTTTTTGTCTTCCATGAAACAGAAATTTCTTTAAAGCGATATCCAAGCAAGTAGGCAGTTAAGGGCAGTTCTACTAAAATTTGAAAGCCATCGGATTTTGGATTAATTCGCCTGATAACGTACCGTCTATATGCTTTAAAGGCGTTACATAAATCACTCATATGCACTCCTAGAAAATTACTAAATAGCGTAATGCCCTGACTGGCAATGCGCTTTACTATAGACATGCCAGCAACAGTTCCATGTTTGTATCGAGTACCTACTATGAAGTCATATCCTTTTTCGATTTCTTCAAGCATTTTCAGCGCTTCTTCTGGATCATCACAATTATCCCCCATCATTGGAATTAAGACACTTTTTGATGCTGATTTGAATCCTGCCCTTAAAGCAAGTCCAAATCCCGGTTTCTTTGTTCTGTGAACGACATGTATATTTTTATAGAGTTTGCTTAATTGTTCTGCAATTTCTCCAGTTTTATCATCGCTATTATCGTTAACCAATACTATCTCAAAATCGCGTTGTGTTTGAGTAGAGGAAAATGTTTTTTCAATTCTCGAAATGAGTTGAGCTATATTTTTTTCTTCATTTCTCGCAGGGACGACGATTGAGACACTTAATTTCTTAATTACATGATCTTTGGTCATTTGATTCCCATTTTATGTTTTAATTTACATTTCCAAGAGCCAAAGAGAATTCTACAAGCCTTTCACTTGAAATATTATTGCACTTCCATTTTCGAATACCTTTTCAAACCTTCCATCGAAATATCTTAGTTTGTCCTCTGGAAGTTCTTCTAAAACTACAAATAAGAAACTTGAATTATATTTTTTGATTATTTCTTCAGATTCTTTATACTTCCCTTCACCAAACACTATATAGCTTTCCTCTATCCTACGTTCGCGTTCATCTTCTCTCGTAAGCGAGTAATATGAAACATAGCCAAGAGCTATTTTGTTTCCTGACAATGCAGGAATCTTTTTTGAGACATCTTCTGGGGCATAAACAACATGGGAATTTTGTGTATTTTCCGCAAGCCACATTATTGCTTCATATTCATCTCCATCAACAATGAAGTGTATTGGTGTCTTTCTTAAATTAAAAATGAAAAAGCCAATAAATTGTGAAGCGGAAAGTCCGATAAGTAAAACAAGTGCAAATAAAACCCGTGTTTGAAATCTTGTAACTTTCAATCTTTTTAACTTTTCAAAAAAAGGCGTTTTTCTGTGATCATAGGAGATTGAATCCATCTTGAGAAATATATATTCAAGGCCGAACGGAGCATACATAAAAAGTACAAAAGATAATAGAAATCTTTGACGCGCTAAGACTTGGTATTCAATACCAAACCACTGTAAATATCCAATAATCAGGCCCCAAAGGCCCATTATTGAGGTAATACTAAATTTTTGCAACTCCCCTTTTTTGTACTGCCAATACACCCCTAAAATCGCTAACGGAAAGACAAGGCCAATAGCTTCCAAAGTTTCCCATGGATATGGCCAATCTGGTCTTCCAGAGGGAGTTCTCATTCCCCATCCAGGTTCTGTTGTCTGAGTTTCTAATACCCATTGAAGTGACCCACCACCGTATAAATTTAGAAATACAGGTATTGTAACAAATGAACCGATTAAATGCCCGATTAAAAGAATGGAGAATTCTATTGATATTTTCTTATCTCGAATAAGTCGAATAAGGAATAAAATGAAATAAACAGCACTAAAACCCAGTGTTGAAAGATGATGAGTTATCATTGCTAATCCGAAAAAGCCAGCAGAAGCACCAAGATATTTCCAGTCTGTTACTTTCTTTGTCTTTACATAAAAAAGGACACTAAGAATACCAAAGCTGTATGAGAGTTTTGAATTTCTTTGAGTAAGGAGATTGGATCGTAAATCCCAATATTCATACATTACAAAATTTATCTTATCCTTTACAACTGGGTCAACGTTTAAATTTGTATTTCCGGTGATAATGCTCACCAAACCTGCTTGGACTGTTGCTCCATTGCTTAATAATATTCCCACTATGCGAATCCATGACAATGAATGCGCAAAAACGGAAAAAAACAGAGCTAATCGTGCTTGCTTTTTATTGCTAAATAGTGTGAGGCAAAGTATGTAGAATGTGTAATGATATAGGAATTGGGAAATAATGTTTAGGATATGCTGAGTCCAAAACGAAGGAATGTTAAGGATCACCCCAATAAGTAAACAGACCACAAAAAACAAAGGCGGCTGGTGTAGTAAGGGCTCTGTGATTTCTGCATTAGCGGGATCACTAAAAGGATAAATTCTGCCAGTTTGAATCGCTTCAATAATTGCAACCTCGCCCCATGCATCTCCGATCAATCCAACAAAAACATTTGAATCTCTTGCTGCAATTACAACCCCAAACATAATTACGATAACAATTAAAATTGAATTAAAAAGTGAAAGGAGAATGGGATTTGTCAGAATTCTAATCCACTTATTTCGGAAATCATATTCTTCAAAGAGTAGTTTTCCCATTTTGATATTCTCACTATATAGGCAAGTTCTGATAAATTTCTAAACTTTAAAGGGATTAATTATTTAGTTCAAATTTCGTCTAATTCGTCTCTTCAAGTTGTTGCAAGTTAAGGGAACAAACTATTCATAAAATCATAGTTGCGTGTTAAACTTGCGGTTATTTTGAAAGAAAAAAAGGATAATAAAAAGCTATTGGCATTACACTGGATGTTAGTATTCTCTTTGCACTGAGAGATAAAGAGTCAGGTCCGCATGAATTTCTTTGAAAATACCTCTAATAATGTCAGAATACCCCGTGCGGCAATTAAGAGAATCACAGGGACTGAGGGAAGGAGATAAAAGATAAATTGTGTAGTTCTTGGCAATAAGAAGAAAAATCCATATTGAGTCACAAACCACAGTACGGGAAGCATTTCTATGCACTCTAATCTGTTTTTAAGAACCAAGTATGCGACATATATACTTACAGGAAGAACTAGAGGATAAAGAAATGGATTGGCTATAGCAATAAGCGCGTTTGCATTTAGATAGAGCGGAAAAGGTTTAATATTGAAAAGCCAGCCTTCCGGTCGACTAGCAAAAGGATGTTCAGCATTTAGTGCAAAATGCCAAACGAGATAAAATAACGTATAGACAAACCACTTTCCAATCCCTTCAGCAAGTATGATAGGTAGGACGATAATTAAAAAGATCAATGGAGGAATGATTACAAACCATTGGATAAGTTCCCATTTCCGTATATAGATAAGATAAATCATCACTCCACAGATGGAAAATATGGCAGAAAACTTCACACTACAGGCAAGTCCAAAAAGTGCGGCAGATATAAAATATCTTTGATACACAAAGGCAAGAAATGCACAAGTAATGAAAAATGCGAGATATATGTCTAACATTGCAATGCATGACATGGCATAGGTAAGCGGGTCAATAAGTAAAAACACTCCACTTAATATGCCCACCTTCTCATTATAGACCTTATTACCTATTAAATAAACGAGAGGAGCGATTATACTCCCAAGAAAAGCACCTATAATTCGCCAACCAAAGGAATTGTCACCAAAAATAAGAATTCCTAGGCCTATGAGGTATTTCCCAAGAGGTGGGTGAACAAGATTGGGATCATGTCCTGTGTATATGATGGATCTTGCAGCAGTAACATAGTAGATCTCATCAGATATGATGTGCGGCGGATATGCAACTCTAATAATTCTCACGATAAAGGCTATTGTAAATAAAAGAAGTAGTATAAGAAACATCTTGTGTTTCTGTAAGATGTTGATGAAATAATGAAATTTTAATTCCATTTACTTCTCCCAGAAGACTTTGTCCTTATTTGTGTTTCATTCGAGTTTCACACTTGGATTCTGTATATTGGATTAATCAACTTGTTTTTTATTTTTGATTGAGAATATCCATATTTATTTGACAATTAAACATTCTCAGGATATGAACGAAATGGTGCACATTATTACGTGTGGAGCGATTAATAGTGACATAAAACTCTTTGTACAAAGATTTCCTAAAACTGGAGAAGAGGTTCCCATAAAAGAGATAGGTAGAGTTCCTGGAGGAAAGTCAGCGAACGTTGCAGTAGCAGCAGCACGAGTCTCTGATCCGAACGCAGTAGCAATTTTTGGAGGAGTCGGCAATGACGAAATCGGAAAAGAGCAAATAAACATATTAAAAAAAGAAGGAGTGGTTACGGACGGAATTAAAATTGTTGATGGTGTTGAATCGGGCCAGGCATACATCGTAATAGATGAAAGTGGACAGAATGTAATTCACACACTATTTGGTGCAAATAATAGACTAGATCCACAGGATCTAATAACGACTAATCGTATAAGATTAATTGGAGAAACGAAAGTAATTGCGATTTCAGATCCTCCTTTGGAAACCGCTGAGATGCTAGCTGAACTTGGCAGTAAATATAATGCAGAAGTCCTTTGGGATCCTGGTACGAAAGTAATCGAAGGACTACCTGTCCTCTCAAAATGCCTTCGTTTCGTGAATTATCTCTTATTAAATGAAATTGAAGCAGAAACTCTTAGTGGATATCAAGATCTGAATAAAGCAACCATTGAAATCTCTAAGATTAATGAAGATATCAAAATAATCTTTAAACAGGGTAAAAATGGATGCACTTATGCACATAATCGTGAACTATTAAAGATTCCAGGAATTGATTTACAAAAAATTGGTTTAAATGTAGTTTCAACGGTAGGTTGCGGCGACGCATTTTATGGTGTTTTTGCCGCATTCCTGAGTATTGGGCATTCTGAAAAAGATGCTTTACTTTATGCAAACGCTGCTGGTGCACTAAATGCTACACGACCTGAGACAAGAGGAAGCCCTACTAAACTCAAGCTTGAGACCTTTCTTAAAAGACGAGATTAAGTGAAGTTATATATCTCTTATTGGTCGCTGCTGAACCTTCAAAATAGCAAATCAAAAGTGGAGCCTATTTTTCCACTAAAAAAAGTGGCTTAAACTGTAAAAAACATATAAAAATTGAATTATGAAGTTGATTGACGTTATAATTAATTCAGTATCTGCGCCTACGATAAGATCTGTCGTCTCGCCCGTAACTTCGTCTTCTATCATATCTCGTATCTTCATACATTTTGTCGGACAAATTGTTTTCTGTATTTGCCGTGATGTCTTCATCAATCACTGCCATTGAGCCATATCGCCCAATATTTAGGCGCATATTTCCCTTAAATAGATTGCAGTAGCCGTTTTCGATCTTAATTGTACTGTCCACCTCAACTTTTTCGATGTTTTCATTCCACAGAGTTAAGTAAATTGATCCGGTTTCATCACCTACTAAGGCTTCGGTGACTCTATTGATCGAGCCGTCCCTGCGGCTTGTTACTTCTCTAACTTCGTTTATTTTCACAACTTTTACTTTTACATTGACTTCTCGCGATCTTGGAAATAAATCTCCAACAGAAGTCTCAGAGCTTCCTCTATCTATAGACATATTATTTTCACCTTACTTTATACATTATCTATCAACCAAAGAGTGTCTACTTGGTTAATTTAAAAAATGGAAAATTCAATCTTAACTGGAGAATGTCCCCTAAAAAAAAGCCTACCGAATGTTTCCACCTGTCTTCTGCTATCAAACGGCGTTTTTATGTCTTTCTATATTAATAGAAAAAATCAAGAAAAAAGAATGCACTATACTTAGTTAAATAAAAATAGAAAATAAAAGGATGACCAATCATCCTTCGAGGTAGATTTTTTTTGCCTTCTCTGTATCGATCAAATTAGCAGGAATAATTAGTAATATCATGAATAGTGCCACGAGGAAGAATGTACCTTCCATACCAAAGGCTGGAACAACAATCCCTGCCAACCCACGACCAATCATTGTTCCTATGTTCAAAAATGCCATGTAAAACGCAAACATCACTCCTGCTATTCTTGGAGAAGTAATATCCATGAATACAGCAATCAATGCAACGCGTCCAAACCCAACAGCCAAGAACAAGAACACCCAGACAAAGTAAAGCTCCATTAGAGTACCCACGAAACTTGAGAGGGTATACCCAATCCCAAAACATAGTAATGCGAGCGAAAGCACTTTCTTATGACCAACCTGTCGTATTTTATCTCCAAATAACCAGCCAATAACAGCACCGATTATGGCAAAGATAGAAGTAACCGCGGCAAATTGTCCAACCTGATAAATAGTTGCACCGAATTTCTGAACCATCCAAGGTTCAAAAAAGAAGTCCGTCATGCCAGAATCTATGTTATAGAACGCGGCAAAGATTAGTCCCCATATGACAAAGCGTTGGTTGGAAAATATATCCTTTAGGTTATCCTTGCTGAAAAATTCCTTAATATTGTCAATTGTGACGTCCTTTGCTTCACTAACTTCTCTTTCAGGTGCAAAGATAACAAAGAGGATCGTAATAGTCGATACCAGTGCACCAATAACGAATCCAGTAACAAAATTGCCTGCCATTAGGATGGATCCAATTCCAAAGCCAGCAAAAAGTGTGCCTAAGTACGACCCAATCCATAGTACCATGCTCAGTAGATTTCTTTTAGTTGTTTCATTTTCAACGCTTAGAGCATCTACACATGTATCCAACATAGACCATCCAAGATTTTGGAAGAACCAAACTGTGACATAAAGGATTCCATTAAACGGATCGATAACAACAAGAAACGGTAATAGGGAAAAATTTAACACACTTCCTAGGATAATGTAAGGTTTTCTCCTTAGATCTCTACCAAGAAGCGTGATAGAATACTTGTCACTGATAAAACCCCAGATGGGCTTAAATGTCCACGGAATAAATGCTAAAACGGAGTACAACGCTACGATGGTTATATCTAACCCAATGAACACAATTAAATAGACCGGAAGGAATGCAGAAGTCAAAATTGATGCAATACCCTCAACAAAATAGGTGCTTGAAACTAATGGATAATAGCGTATTCTTGAAATTGATTCAGAATTCTCTAAAGCCATTTTTATCTACCAATAATAATTTCACTGTTTTCTTAAAGATCACACAATGTTTATCTTTTTTAATAGAAAAATAACGCTACTTAATAATAAATCTATTTGTAGTAAGTATCAACGCCTATTAGCTCTTTTACTTCCCTGTCTGGGATACCGACTATGAGGAAAAAGATGCCTGCAACGAAAATACATACTGCTGGGATCACAAAACTATAGAGCGGGGCGAATTCTTCCCACATGATGCCTGAAACAATTGGACCTAATGCCCCACCAGCCATCTTCAAAACATTAAACACGCTTACTGTCCTCCCTCTGAGCTCAATTGATGTGAGGTTCATCATATAGGTTGTACTTGCGTTAAAGATCATTGCACTACCAGTGCCGAATATAATACTGGAAACTATAAGAAGAAAAAGTGTATTTTGCGTGCCCAACAGGTAAAAGGAGATTGCAGTAA
>JAECRW010000043.1 GCA_016294985.1 Candidatus Sifarchaeum marinoarchaea
CTTCAGGAATTCCATAAACTTCAATAATTTTCACTAGTGTAATTTCAGGAAATATTTCTACCAGTGCATCGAAATCTTTGTACTTTTCAGGGCTATATCTTCGAATTAGAAATAAACATGTATTATCCTCAATAAGGTATCTGCTAAACTCAGCTCCATTAAAGTAGTCGCGTATATATCCCACACCAAAAATACGTGGATATACGTTCCTGCTTTTTGCCATAAACTCGAAACCTTGTCTAGGCATTGGAAAAATGACCGTATCTGCGGAATAATTTTCCTGTTGTAAATACTCTAATGTCTCTTCCCAGCCGTAACCCGACCATCGTCCATCGATAACCATTCTAAAACCTCCGGGAAGTGTTTCCCTTGGGTTAAATATCATCGCACAACTGAAGAAAGCAGTATATGAAAAGCAAAGTGCGATAAAGGAAAGAGAAATTACAGAAGACGGAATCTTCATGTGTATCCGTGTATCTATTAAGATCTCATCAAATTTATCTAGAATCAAAGTTATGCCAACGCCTGCAACAAGACATGCCGGGGGAACTATAGAAAGGATATATGCTGCACGATGAGTATACGGGATCCATTCTGTAAGCAGCTCTGTTGAGATCCAAATAAGGGGAAGTAGTTCAATTTTTCTTTTCCTTAAGAAAAGCGCACCTATGCCAATGAAAACTAAGATAAACGCTGAAATCGTGAACATCGATAGCATCCAAGAAAATTGATCATAGAGTATTGTTGGCATATTTAGCAATCTTGAGAACATAGTTGAAGATATTTCTGACGTTTGCGTTCCAGAACTACCTCCCGTGGTCAAATAATGAGTAGATGGGCCAAATCGACGCAATGCACTATAATAGAAAAAAGGATAATAAATGATGGTTGTCAAGATGAAAGACATCCAAATGGAAGTATTCTTTAAATGACTGCGTATTTCCTTTGTTAAAAGTAAATAAAAAAAGAGTATTATAGCAATCTTTAGGCCTAACAGTTTAGCATCAATTGCTAATCCAAATAACACACCGCCAAGTAGTATTGATAGGTCATTAGTTCTTTTAAAACCATAAGTATAACATAGAATCGAACCAGTGATGAGGCTGCTTAAAACTGGGTCTTGAAATGCCAAACGCGAAAAAAATACATCATAAGGGATAATTGAGTGCATAAGCGCAGAAATAAGACCAACTTTCGTTCCGAATAAGATTCGACCTAACTTATAAACGAACAAGATAGATAAAACACTAGCAAAAGCAGAAACAACTCTTATTGCGAATAGATTCATGCCAAAGATATTAAAGGATAAGGCAAAGAGTATTGCGACAAGTGGCGGCTTTCCAGCCATCCGAGTAGTTAGAAGAAGCCAGCGAAAATCATCTAAAGCAAAAGTACGTTGTATAACTTCACCCCAGAGCCCCCAGGTAGCTTCATCAATGTATACAGGAACCCAGGTGGCCAGTTGCCATAGGCGAAAAAAGATACCGATAATAAGGATGAGTATTAAGCTCCATCTTTCAACATTTAAGGATTTCAAATCATAAATATAGTTGATTATTGAAGACTTTGAAACGATTGACTTAAAATTAGAAGTAATATCTCGTCTTTTATAGAAAAAATAAACGCTACATACAAACACAAGCAGTGCAAAAATAGAATAGAGAACCAGCCTAACCAATGATCTCGAAACCATCTTTTAACTCCTTTATTATCTTAGCGATTCTTAAAGTTGGTGTTCTCATTCGCTTTGTGCAAACAAAGTGACATGAAGATAGAATATGCGTATTTTAAATCTTTTCAAAAAACTTCAAATTTTCTCGATATAGTAATTTAGTGTTCTTAGGTTTTCAATTTTGTAGATTAACTTATAATCTTAGGGAAAATCTGTTTCAAAGTAAAGATCAGCAAAGATAGCTTTTGTTACGGAAATACGGAATCAAGAACAAGATAACTGATATTAGGTTTTGAAATCATTAAAATTGATGTTAATGATAACTTGCTCATCAAACAAAAAGTCAATAGCAATAGGAATTATTCTTTTTTGCCTTAGTTGCCTAAAAAAGTAACGGATGAAAAAGAGAAAATTATTTGGTAAGTACGTCCACAATTTTTTGATTTGTAACATCGACTAGCCCTTTGTCGGTAATTTTCAATTCTGGAATCACTGGTAGCGCAATAAACGATATCGTAAAGAAGGGTGACTTAAGAGCACAATTTAATTCAGATTTTGCTGTTTTCAGCAAATCTACATAAGCTTTAGCCACTGTCATACCTGATGCATCGCTAATTATGCCACCGATTGGAAGTGGAAGTTCTGCAAGGATTTTTCCATCTTTAGCAATAGCTAAACCACCGTTCATTTCTACAATACGATTAACAGCCTTGCTCATATCTTTGGCATCCGTTCCAACTACTACTAAATTATGTGAATCATGTGCAACAGAACTTGCCAACGCACCTGCTTGGAGACCAAATCCTTTTACAAACCCTTTACCGATATTACCTTCATTTGTATATCTCTCAATGACTGCTACAGCTAATATATCATCTTCAAGATTTGGTTCTAACTTTCCTTTTTTAACAGAGACTGTACCTGATTCTGAGGTAGTATAAATTGTGCCATCCTCTACACCAATAACGCGAACGGTCTGTGGTTTCTTTTTCCTTGTCTTTATTAAGAGTTGCGATGGTTTTGGAGGATTTTGAATCGCAATTGTCTTCTTAATCGATTCTGAAAATACAAACTCTGGGGCGGAAGCCAACAATTGTCCTTCTTTTACAATTAACTTACCATTAAAAACGACAGTAGACGGTATTATTGAATCCAAATCATCAAGTATTACTATATCCGCAGTTTTTCCTGGAGTTATGCTTCCAAATGCTTTATCTAATCCTAAATATGTAGCCGGATTTACTGTAGCCATTTGAATTGCAGTAACAGGGTCTAAACCACTCTCAACTGCTCTCCTTATGACATAATCCATATGTCCTTTTGTGATAAGGTCGGATACCGAAAGATCATCGGTAGCGAGCAAGCAGTGCCTTGTATCAATCTTCTTATCAATGATTGCTTTCAAAAGCGGTTCTAAATTTTTGCAGCCAGTCCCTTCCCTTATTTGGAGCCACATGCCTAGTCTAAGTTTTTCCAGGGCTTCATCTCCTTGTGTGGTCTCGTGATCTGACATAATGCCTGCAGAAAGATATGCATTCAATTCTTTTCCAGTAAGACTTGGTGCATGTCCATCTATGACTCTAGCATCTTTTCCTGTTTCTAACTTAGCCAAGATTGTTGGATCTGCATGAAGAACACTTGGATAATTCATCATTTCCCCTAGTCCAATTATCGGCGAACGAGGGTACAGTGACAAAAGAGTTGCGATATCGTGTTCGTTAATAGTATGTTTTGTAGTTTCCAATTCTGGTGCCGCTGGAACGCATGTCGGAACAAGGAAATAGATCCTTTGAGGTATATTTCTTGCTTCAAGCAAAAATTCCTTAATACCTGCAATTCCTGAAGCGTTTACAATTTCATGTGGATCCCATACAATACTTGTTGTTCCATGCAAAAGCGAGTACTTTGAAAAGTTTGTAGGAGTGAGCATACTACTCTCAATGTGGATGTGTGAATCAAAAAATCCTGGTGTCGCGACACCTTTCGTCTTTGCAACAACTGTATCTTTTCCGATTATATCTTCAACTTCACCAACACGTACGATTTGGTTGTGTGATATTCCTATATCTGCAGGATAAACCTCTTTCGTTATCGTATTTACGATCTCTGATCCTTTTATTACTAAATCAGCTTTCATCTCACCGAGTGCTGTCTTTATGAGATTTTCTAACATTTTTTCCACCTCTGCCCTCTTCGGAGCTTTTTAATTGTTATCAACTTTGCACTTTATCGTCCATTAGATGTATTTTAAACGGAGTTATTTGTAGTTTGTTGTCAAATCGATATTTCAATACAGAATATAATGAGCACGACTTCTCATTGATTTATGAGAAATTATATCTCCATAGAATTTTTAGATTTCGAAACCAAAAGTTCTTAAAATATCTCTCCATAGTGCTGATGAGATCAATTGGTGGTGACTTTTATCAGAGAAAAGATATCCTTCCTGCAAGTTAGCATAATCTCTTTGTTTAAAAAAATCGGTTCAAAATCCTCTTGGAATAATGATCGCGTTAAAATCTTCTTTTTAGCCCTTGTAATCTATTTATTTTCACTATCTGTTATTCGGGCCTTTCATTCAGAGGATGAGTTCAGCTACTTCTATCTAGTATATTCTATTGTTGAAAACAACAGTTTCATAATCGATCAAACAGTCGCAGGACATCATTTGAATAATACGGAAAACTTCGTAAATTATAATGGAAACTGGTACTCAAAATATCCTCCAGGATTGCCTTTCCTTGCAATTCCATTTTATCTTATTGGAAGATTCATTTGGCAGTCATTAGGATTCGATGGGTTCCCATTTATAATCATGTGCTCCATTAGTAGTTTTTCTGCCGCATTTTCTCTCGTCATAGTATATGAGTTCTGTACGTTCTTCAAATTCAGTTATATAGCAAAAAGAGCAACTATTGTCACATATGGGTTTGGAACAATAGCATGGGTATATGCGAAGACTTTTTTTTCGCACTCTACTGCTACGCTTTTCATATTATTGAGTTTATATTTTTTCATTTCAATGGCAAGAGATGAAAAAGAGGATTTAGTATACGTAAAGTCGTTACTGTCTGGAATAGCGATAGGGCTTGCTACTCTCATTCGCTATACAAGTTTTCTTTTTGTATTTCCTCTGGTCTTTTATTTTCTCCGAAAACCAATGTCTTTGAAAAAGGAGCGAGCAACACTTTTTATTCTCCCTCTCCTAATATTTATTCTGCTCGCTGGCTGGTATAATTTCATTTGTTTTGACAATCCCTTTATTACAGGCTATCATTTAAATCAACTATATGGAAATGAAACGGAACGATTTACAACTCCTGTTTACATCGGATTATGGGGACTTCTTATTTCTCCTAAAAGGGGGCTGTTTATCTATTCGCCTGTTCTTTTCTTTAGCATCGTCGGCATCAAAAACCTCTATACTGAAGTGAAAGAAGAGACCATTCTCTTGATAAGTTCTTTTATGATACTGTTGTTAGTCTATTCTGCATGGTGGTATTGGCCTGGTGGTCTTTGTTATGGACCTCGTTTGCTGCATACAGCAATTCCAATGTTTACAATTCCAATAGGAAAATCCATAGACTCATATAAACACAAGCGGATATTTTGGATCGCCTTTATTGTGCTTCTATGCTTCAGCATGTATGCACAGTTTGCTGCCGTAGCTACTGACTTCATCACCACAGATTATCCGAAATCATTTGCTGAGATTGGACTGATTGCTGTATCAAGGAAATTATTCAATGGAGAATTCGATACTATTCTTAGTCGTCTTTTTGGAATCTAAATGCATTACAAATAGATTCTTGCGACCTCATAAGATTTCTTTATATGAAGTTGACCATTATTGACGACATCCATATGTCCTGGCGCTAAAAGGCCTATGTCTAAATCTGCCAAACGTTTTAGAGAATTTATAAGATCCTCGTTATTACCTCCTGGAGGTAAATCTGTACGCCCAAAACCCCCATTAGCAAAAACAGTGTCACCTGAGAATAATATGTGTTTGTTTTCTTCATACAGGCAAATACTCCCACAAGTATGTCCAGGTGTATGAAGTACTTTAAAATGAAATTCATCCCATTCAATAATATCGCCTTCTTTCAATGTGGAAGTGATTGGCGTTCTTTGTAACTGAATAGAGAAAATTTCTGCTGCTGTTGCACTCATATCGCCTTCTTCGACATAGCGTGACTCGTATTCGTGAATGCTAATGTCTGCAGACGTACACTCCACTAATTTATTCAATCCACCGATATGGTCAATATGTGAATGTGTTAAAACAATCTTTTCAAGATTTTCTACTGGGATGTTGGATTTTTGCATTGCATCAGTTAGATAATGTGCGTTTAAACCAGTATCGATGACTAGATATGTATCTTGACCTATTAAATAGACGTTAGAAGTAAAACTCTCTGAAACACGGAGCATCTGTATTTTTGGCTTGATTTCGATTAGATCTGACAATTTTGTCTTGCCTCACAAAAAGCGATTAGTTTAGGTTCTTTATCTTCGGAAAGCTTCAATGCACGCTAGGCTCATTCTCTCATATTCTTTACTTGAAATCAGTTTCTGTTCAAGAAGTTGCTTTAATCCGTCGTAAAGCAAGGGTTCAATCTCTTTGTCCTTTAAGAAATTATTTTGCGTACCGACTGAGTCGAAAATTCTCTTGAGTTCTTGACGTTCTTCTATTGCTATTTCAAGACGCTTCTTAACATCATCAAAAAAAAGTGGATCAACACTTATTGATATTTTTTTGCTTAGAGGTTTATATTTTGAATGAAGGTAGCAAGGTGGGATCACAACGAATCTTGATACCTCTTCATTCTCTATATTGACGAATTTTGTGATGTAACACGGCATATAAGAAATAATTGCATGCTTTGTAAGAGCGGCAGGAATAGACCCTGAAGGAATAATGAATGTATTGAGATCTTCCAGTTCGTCTTTTATTCCTTGTTTCATAGTATCTATCATGCCTAAGAGTTTATCTCGCTTTGCTTCTAAAATCTCTTTTGAAACGCCTATTGAGGCGAGTTTTTCTTCAAGTTCTCTTTTTTGAAGAATAATACGCTCGTTTTGCTCGCTAACTAAGTTGTTGTATTTCACGACAATTTCTTTAATTGCTTTCTGAAGAGAATACTGAAGTTCATCATGTTTTATTTCGATTTTGTTAAGAGTATCTTCCGTGTCATGGAACGCAGATTCGATACTGCTTAGTAAAAGGCGAATGCGACGTACATTTTCTTTAAATGCTTGCGTTAACTCTTCGTGCGATGTAGAAGGCGTAGACTGTAAGATTTGTCCAGAAAACCTTAGTAGTGACTTTGTGTTTTCGCCTAATATCTTTGCTTCCGTTAGAAATATTTGATATAGTTCTTCAATATCACTTTGCTCATTAAATTCTTTACTTTCAATTTCCTTTTCTCGTTGTAACGCTAATTTTTCTGTTGTCTTCTTCACTTCAGCTTTTGTAACTCCAAATTTATTTGAAAACTCTTCATTAATTTCTCTTAGTATGTTATCAAGTTCTCTTTTCCAATCATTCGTAGTTGTTATTAAAACACGTTCCAGTTGGTCTAAGCTCTGTGTAGTTAGTTTGGTTAATTCAAAGTATTCTTCAAGCGTTTTTCCATAAACTACTGCCTTATTCTCTGATAACACAGAACGGAGCGGCTCACTAAAAATTTTAGAAGGTTCATAATATTGTACCGTTAGCAATATTTTCAACATTGCTTTTAAAAATTCAGGCTCAATTAATGCATCGAGATTTATTTCTTTTTTAGACACTTGGTCTAGTAAAACTTCACATTTATCGAGAGCAATTAAGGAATTAGGTGCCGATGTTTTCAAAATCTCTTCGAAAGATTTGAGAGTAATCGGTTTTGTAATAACTCTTTTTTGTGAGGGTAATGCAAATCCGTCAACGATTACAGGTCCTTGCTCCGTATTTATAACCCAAAAAGGCCATAAAACCTTTGTCAAATAGTCAAATACCTCACTGGGCTTCTTACGTAATCGTCCTCCTCCCTTCTCTCTTTCATTCTCTGAAAGTAAAAACATAATTGCGACTTCTTGTTGAAAATTAGTTATTTCTTCATTATTTTCGTCTACAAGGAATGGAATTGCAATTATATGATCCATTATATATTCTTGAATCGTTTGGACGATTCTATCAACCTCAGGTTCGAACTCCTTAAAGACACTTACCTCTCCATTCCAATTTTCTAGAAAAGTAGCCCCATACTTCTCCACAAAACTCGTTTTAATCTCTTCTAATACAGTTTTATATGTACCAAGCTGTTTTTCATCATCTCGATCTATACTCATTGAAAAAATAAGGTCATACTTTGGCTCATAAGAATAAAGGAACTTCAGATTCTCCAAATCCATAATCTCAATAGATTTTTCACCTAACTCTGAAACAAAGGTGAAAATAGCTGATGTGAAGCTACTTAATAGGTCATCATCTAGATTAAAAGATCTTTGAGTCCAACTGAAGATGTTTTGACCAGAGCTTTTCAAGATAAGAACATTATGGATCGGCATCGCGGTAAAAACCTCAGAGCGCTGTTAGTTATAATCAGATGGTTTCTATTGCTTAAAATATTGCGATAGGCGTTCGTTTGATTGTTGACAAATAAATGTGATAAATATCTCGCAATATTCCATCTCAATGGTCGTTTAAAAAGCTTCTAGTAATTATCTACGCAAGATGCTGGGTACCTTTATCTTCCATAGTGGAAGGGAAATGGTAGCCCGGCCCAGATTCGAACTGGGGTCCAAGGATCCAGAGTCCTTGATCTCCAAGATTCAGTGCAACATCCTCTGAAGCACTCCCACCGAATCCGCTTGGCCACTACACCACCGGGCTACGTTATGAAACTCGTACTTACTTGATGAAATGGCCAATTTAACTGTAACGCCTAGTTTTTCCAATTATCTTTTAACTAAAGCCAACGGTGCTATGGGGAAACTGTGTCTTTTATCTCTCTTTGCAATAAATAACGACTATGAGTAAAAGCGCCGGTCAATGCCGATAATATGGCGGCAACAAATATTAGCACAAAAGCGATTAAATCCACTGTCCCGTTCACTATAATTACATTGAAGTTGATTGCGAAGCAAAAAAGTCCTAAGATAACTCCAGTAGCCAAGCCTCCATGAAGCGGCACGATTCCTTTTATTTCTAATATAAACATCCCAGAAAAGAACCCGGCAAAGAAGATTCCTGCGACTAATAGAATATATGAAACAAAGGTACTCGGATCTGAGACATAGGTTCTAAAACTCATGAAAAACACAAAAATAATGCTTGACATTGCAGCAGAAAGGATTCCTCCTACAATGAATTTTTCAATAGAAGGTGTTTCTCTAGTTTGTTGAATCAATTTACTTCCTCTCAACACATCAATAGTAGTTTTAAAATCACTGAAATATTTCTGGTATTGTCGCCAATACTTTATCGACATCTTCTCTTGAAATACCGAAGTAAGTGACCATTCTAAGCAAATACTTTCCCATGGAACCCATCTTTATTCCGTTGCTTTCAAATCGATCTTGAATCTCTTGAGCAGTCCATGGTGTTTCAGAAAGGTCAATAACAATAAGGTTAGTTTCTACAGGTTTTATTTTAATATTAGATACTTGTGCTTTAAGTTCATCTGCAATCAACTTTGCATGTAAGTGATCCTCCGCTAGTCGGTCTATCATGTTATTTAGAGCGTATATTCCTGGTGCTGCGATAATACCCGCTTGCCTCATACCTCCTCCTACTATTTTGCGGTTTTTACGTGCTCTATGGATGAATTCTTCTGTTCCTACAATTACTGAACCCACGGGGCAGCCTAATCCTTTACTTAAGCACATTTGCACACTATCAGCATTTTCGACTAAACTAGCCGCTGGAATTCCTAAAGCTACCGCCGCATTGAAAATGCGAGCACCATCAATGTGAACTGCGACATCATTTTCATGGGCGATCTTTGCAAGAGTGTCAATGTTTCCCTTAGGGATTACGGCTCCTCCTCCCGTATTGTGAGTGTTCTCTATGCACAACAATTTAGGCTCAACAAAATGGATGTTGTAAGGTCGTGTAAGAATCGCTTCGACATCTTTTGGATACATTAAGCCGTTTTTGCCTTTGATGAGGAAAGGATATGCACCTACAATTGAAGTAAGTCCACCAGCTTCATTCAAATAGGTATGACATTCTGCTTCAAGAACAACGCCGTCACCATGATTAAGGTGAGTCATAATTGAACACAAGTTCCCTTGTGTTCCACTAGTGACTAATAAGCCTGCTTCTTTTCCAAGTTTTTTAGCCGCGAGCGCCTCGAGGCGCGCGACCGTAGGATCCTCTCGCCAAACATCGTCTCCAAGCTCAGCGGTTAGAATAGTTTCCAGCATTTCACGTGATGGTAATGTAAAAGTATCAGAACGCAAATCAATCGTCATCTGAAATCCTCTCAACTTTTTTCTTTATCTCATAAAACTTTTCAAAGTTTTTCTAATATCTGCTCGGATGGAATAGGTCCTTCCCTCAAGATTTTGGGTATATCAAGAGTCAAATCAAGTATTGTGGAAGGGAGCCTTTTTGCAAGAATGCCAATATCCAGATATAAATCTACCTTATTTCCTAATTGGTCAAAGGCGTCTTGTATCGAGTATGGATCTGGCCTACCAGTTACATTTGCACTAGTTGCTGTGATCGGAATACCTGCACGTTCTACTAACGCAAGTGCAATAAGATTGTCGGGCATTCGTATACCAATAGTTTCTTTTCCTCCACTCAATAGATCCGAAATTGTTTCTTTTTTTCTTAAAATAAGAGTCAGAGGTCCAGGCAGAAAATGATTTGCTAAATTTAAGGCGGATTCTGACACATAAGCATAGTCCTCAGCCATCTGCAAACTTGACACGACCACATGAATTGGCTTATGAAGTGGCCTCTGTTTAACTTGGAAGATTTTCGTGACGGCACGAGCGTCAGTCACATTCGCACCTAAGCCATATGAAGTATCTGTAGGGAATACTACCAGTTTTCCTTGACGTATGAAATCCGATGCGATTTGAAGTTTACTCAATTCTATTACCGTTTCACTTAGCTTGAGTATGATTGGGGATTGTGTGGAAATAGATCTCCCTCCAAAAAAACAGGACTCCCTGTGATTCATCCGACGTAAGTCATTTTTTCTATTTATATCAACTTATGGAACAACTATCATAATATCGAAATTTTTAAGTGATGCCTGAAATCAGTTATTTGAGATTAACGATGCCTTCAAAAAAATTATGTGTACATTTTTCAGCTTCACAGGAAAATATCTTTTTTTGTCTCTTAAAACATGCTTTTATTCCATTTGAATATGCAGAACGAGTGTGTAAAGGGGGCGAATCCCTTATAGAGGCGTGCATCAAGGCATATGGAAGTGAGAAAGTACAAAAGGCTATTGATGAGAGAGCTACTATCGATAAACTGATTACTGTAGAAAATATGAACCAAGAAGCCCAAAAATTAGAAGAGATTTCTTCAGTTTTAGACGAGAAAGAGTCAGATTTTCTTGAAGAATTGTTGCAAAAGGTTCCAAATGCAAAAAATCAACTTAAAAAAATGACCCAGACAACTCCGCCACCACCACCTCCACCGCCACCACCACGACCAAAACTAACTCCGC
>JAECRW010000198.1 GCA_016294985.1 Candidatus Sifarchaeum marinoarchaea
ATAAAAATGGTACGACGGTTGGAGACGACATTGAATACGATATTGGAAACGGTAATGGCGAAAATAATGGTGGGAATGATGGAGGAAGTGATGGAGGAAGCAACGGAGGAGATAGTGGAGGAAGTGATGATACACCAAGTGACCAGGAACCTGATGAGGAGATATCAACAACCGAAATGGTCTCAGAAACACCTTGGTGGTTCCGCTTTTGGGAATGGATAATCAACTTGCTAAATATTTTGATTAAATAATGACTTCAATATTTTTGACAAAAAATTCTTTTCTCCTGAGTCAAAATGAAAGAGGAATAGTCTCCAAGATAATAGACTGCTCACGGCTTACGGCGTGCATAAGTACGATAATTTCTCATTAGACTCCAGATAGACTGTGATTTTCCAACCAACCGACTTTTTTGCAACGCATTTTTATCTGGAAACTCTGTTACGCGACCCATTAATTTCCATGATGATGGCAAGTAATTCTCATTGAGAGGATATCCTGATACCTTATTCTGATTTAAATATGTAGAAAGAACTGCAGAGATGATCGCTACTTCTTTGAATTCGTCATCATACGGTCGACCGCTAAAAACAAATTCATTTTCAACAAAATCTGTGGATATCTCTCCGTTTACGAAACGTTCGTGATCAAGTAATTCTCGGTGGAAGGGAATTGTGGTGGTTACTCCATCTATTACGTATTCGTCTAAAGCGCGTTTCATACGTATTATAGCTTCTTGTCTGTTTTCACCCCAGACGATGAGTTTCGCGATTAAAGAGTCGTAGAACGGTGGAATTGTATAACCGCTCCGCATAGCGCTGTCTACTCGAACGCCGTTTCCTCCTGGCGCATAATAATATGTGACTTGCCCAGGACATGGGATAAAATTCGCATAAGGATCTTCTGAATTGATTCTACACTCGATAGCATGTCCATGTATCTTGATGTCTGCTTGAGAGTACCTTAAGGGTTCTCCAGCGGCTATATGAATTTGTTCTTTTACTAAATCAATTCCTGTGATTGCCTCAGTAATAGGATGCTCTACTTGAATGCGAGTGTTCATTTCTAGAAAATAAAAATCTTCACCTGCAAATAAAAATTCGACAGTTCCCGCATTGGTATATCCTGCTACTTCTGCTGCGCGAGTTGCAGTTTCACCCGCTTGTTTTCTTAGTTCCTCAGTCATAGCTGGTGAAGGGGCTTCTTCCAACAATTTTTGATGTCTCCTTTGGACTGAACAGTCCCTTTCCCCCAGATGAATTATGTTTCCTTGTTCGTCGGCTAAAATTTGAAATTCGATATGGCGTATTCCTTTGAGGTATTTCTCCATGAACAACTCGTCATTTCCAAACGCTGATTTTGATTCTAACTGTGCAGCATGAAAAGCATCAGCAAGCTCTGTTTCACTCGAAGCAATTTTGATTCCTCTTCCTCCGCCTCCTGCTGAAGCCTTGATCATCACCGGGTAGCCAATATAATCAGCTACACGTTTCGCTTCATCGAAATCTCGAAGTTTATCCTTTGTACCTGGAACGATTGGTACTCCTCCAGCCTTTAGCATTTTTCTTGCTTCATTTTTATTTCCGAACTTTCTGATAGCAGAACTAGTTGGCCCTATGAATTTAACTCCATTTTTTTCACACAAAGCGGCAAATTCATCATTTTCTGCAAGGAAACCATAACCAGGATGGATCGCTTCGGCTTTCATTTCTAAAGCGGTATTGATGATCTTATCCATGTTCAAGTAACTGTCCGTAAGATCATTGCTTCCAATACAAATGGCTTTATCGGCTAATTGAGTGTGTAGGGCATGTTTATCCACCTCTGAACAAATAGTTACACTCTCTATCTCTAATTCTTTACATGCTCTTATGACGCGTACAGCAATTTCTCCACGATTAGCGATTAAAATTCTTTCAAAGGGCTTTTTCATGCCGTTTTTTCACCTGTTGAACGTTTTTCGCCTCTTAATGATCAGATATGCTCCAAAGTTAAAAGGTTGAAGATATTTCAACCGGATTGGATAAAAATCATTGGTGACCTATTGAACTAAGATTTAATTATATTTAAGTTAGGTGCGTAGGATCTTATAAACATCTTTTACAAATAGAGATTTTGAGAGGGTATTAAATGACAGCATCGCATAGATTCAGAATCCTTGTGGCAAAACCAGGATTAGATGGTCACGATCGTGGTGCAAAAATTGTAGCACGAGCATTAAGAGATGCAGGTATGGAAGTAATCTATACAGGCATCCGTCAAACGCCGGAATCTATTGTATCAGCAGCCCTACAGGAAGATGTACACGCCATTGGATTGAGTATCCTTTCTGGTGCACATAATCAATTATTTCTGAGAATAATGGAACTATTGAAAAAAGAAGGACTCAGAGACCGATTACTGGTATTTGCGGGCGGAATAATACCAAAGGAAGATATTCCTGAATTAACCAAGATGGGAATTGCTGTAGTATTTGGGCCTGGGACTCCTACAAAAGTCATTGTTGAATATCTAAAACAGGCTTTGAAAGAGAAATTTCAAGAGGGATAAGTTTGTTTGATATAAAGAAATTAGACGAAATAAATAAGCGAAAAAAAGAATGGGAAAACAATACGCTCAACCCCCTACTTGAAAAGTATCCTGAGCGTTTGACAGAATTTGTTACTACATCAAGCTCGCAAGTTAATCGCTTATATACGCCACTGAATTTAGGAAATTCTGATTATCTTGTGGACATAGGATTTCCTGGAGAATTTCCATATACAAGGGGTGTACAACCGACTATGTACAG